>CALGWE010000780.1:0-3675 GCA_937935915.1 uncultured Clostridia bacterium | reverse complement strand
TGATTTTTTGAATTTTGAAAGCAACTTTTTTCTCTTCATATTTAGGCACTACAGGAGAAAAAGTAGTTTCAAAAGGATTATAGAAGCCTTTTAAGATTTTATTAGGATCATCTATAGGAGTAGGGTCAAGTTTTAAATTAGTCATATGAATTTTCGAAAGGTCATTTATAGAAGAACTAGTATTGAGGCGATGTAGGTGTTTTATAAAAAATAGGCCCCATAGGGGTTGATAGTGTAATTTCATGACATCCGTATAATGAGATATATTATAACGTTTACCATTCAGATAATCTTTGGTTTTATAGATTAGACAATAAAAGGAGCTACAAGTAGTTGTACAGCCTGTAAGTTTATGAGATACAGTATCATAAAGATAACCTTGGTTAAAAATAAGGGCTTCAGTTTGAGGATTAGGCGTGAAAGTATCTAGATAATGAATTGTATTTCCAAAATAGAAGTCATCACTATCTAAGTGAAGTTCATAAAAATATTTACTATCAGATATATAGTTAGCAATTTCTGTTTCATAGGAATTACTAGGTATAAATTTTATGTTATTAGAAGAAATAGGATAGTTAGAGAGCAGATTATTTATAAGGTTTTCACAAGAGGGATGATAAAGAATATAAGCCATAAAAGGGGTGGTGTGCAATTGCCCTATACTGCTACGGGTATACTTCATAAAAATGGATAGCCTTTCCCTAATCCATTTAGCAGTTAATTCTTTACTACCTGGTGTAGCGAACATATTAAAGGGGATATAAAGAGCAAATTTTTTTTGTGACATTTTAATAACTCCTTAGATGAAGTGATTTTCTATTACATTATATGCATCATATATATTTTTCTAGTATAGAATTTAAAATTTATTAGCAGTAGGAGGGTAATGTAACAAATGTTAAGTAAATACATAAACTAATATTAAAATAATAAAGATGTATGATTGACTAGGGGAGAAATGATATGAGCAGAAAAATCATCATTAGGATCATAATAGAGAATAGAAAGTCACTAAAGACAGTAGAAGAACATATTTTAGGTAATCTAGCACACCAATCTAGTCATGAATATCCGGTACAGTTGCAGCAAGATATAACAACCTTAAAAGAAAAAGTAACTAGGTTAAATAAAGTAGAGCAGTTAGAAGATAGAATTTGCTTTATATTAAAAGAAGGAAAACATTATTATGATGGACAATGGGAGAGGCGATTATTAATTACAGAAATAGAAAATTATGTGAGAGGACTTAATTTACTAGAAACGGATGAATTATTTTTTATGCTGTGGTCAACTGACAAAATATATACATTGAATATGATTAAAGAACTAACCCTCTATAAAATAGAAGATAAAGAAAAGGTATTACTCATACCAGGTAAAGCTTTTATAAAAGCAGATGGGACTGTACAAAAGCAGACTTCAGTAGATTATAAGGGGTTTATTTTTTTATGCACAGTGAAAGAGTATTGGGAGTATTTTAAGGTGTATGACCTTATCATGGGATTTGATTTTAAACAGTTTGAAGATTTTCCTAGGAAAGCACTAAAAACAGTGGCATATAAGCTATGTGAGTAATAATGGATGGGAGTATAGGAAATCTAATAAGATAGGTGAAGAGAATGAATACTAAATATGTCATAGCACTCAGATTTAACTCAGATACAGAGGTTGCAGGAAGATGTAAAGTTGATAATTTATCTAAAGAGTGGATTAGTGAAAGAATTGCTATATTTAATCGTTATACAAGGCAATGCTTAGAAAAGCAAAGTAATCAAGATTTTATAGCAGTTTTGTCATGTCAGGAACAATCCATGGAATATATAAAGGAAGAACTTAAAAAATATAAGCCACTTAATGCAAATATTATTTTTACCTCTAAGAAACAAGAAGTAATAGAGAACTATATTAAGGATGCAGATAAAGTATATATTGCTGCATTAGATAGTGATGATGTATATAAGACGGGGGTTGTTCAGTATCTTCATGATTATAAAGAAAAGCCAAATGAACATTTGATTATCTTTAATAGAGGTTATATGTATAATGGGATAAATAGTGTTATAGATGATTATGAATGTGTTTCACCACCTTATTATGTACAAATATTTAATGTTAAAGACTACTTAACAACTTATAGATACTACAAAATGATGCGTCATTTTTATATGCAGAGGCTAGAACATACATGTATTGATGTACCTATGTTTATTCTTATTTTGCATAATTCCAATAGCTTTCAGTATTATAAACAAGAACATCCTAAACTCTTTGGAACAGAACAAATTTTGGATAATTGGAAAGAAATATTAAGTAGTTTCGGTTTAAACTAATAAATGGGGGAAGCCAAAATGAAGCGAAGAATCATTGTAGATATTAGATTTAATATTGATTTAAGAAAGTATGGAGAACTAAGTAAAATAAAAGGTTATGATATGGAAGCAGCTTTTAAGAAGGCTCAGACTAAAGAGTGGATCGAGAAAAGAATGAAGATATTCGAAAGATGTGCACTACAAAGTCTAAAGCACCAAACAAGCCAAAATTTTTTATGTGTACTGCGTTATGAAGCGTCAAGTAAAGAGACTTTAGAGGAGGTACTTAAGAACTATCCAGATTTACCAAGTAACATTATTTTTTCTAGTAATGCGGATAAATTCATTGCGAAAGAGATGCAAAACTATGATGTGCTGTATCAAGTGGGAATGGACACAGATCATATTTATGCGCCTAATTTTATCGAAACGATAGAAAAAATACCGTATGAAGAAGGTGTAAAGTGCTTACTCTGTAAAGCGGGTTATCTTTATGATTTTGAAAATAACAGGTTAGCTAAAATTTGGCATCCATCTCCTTCGTGTTATGTATATACTTATAATCAAAAAGCATTTGAAGCAGAATTTAATACGAGGACTTACAATAATCATTACTATGCACAATACTTACCACATAAAGAAATTACTGGTAGAGCGTATATGTTAACTGTACATGGACAAAATGTTTATCATACCTTTGATATTGTATGTAGGAAGTTTAATGGAATACTAATAGAGGATGAGCATGAAAAGAATGCTATTCTAAAAGAATGGTTACACTTATAAGAATAGTTAAAGAGGCAGGGCATAGTGCACTGCCTTTTATTAATTTAATATTTCACCAACTAAGAGCTGGTGAGACGACTCATAGTCAGTAATAATTAGAGAACCATCAATGGTACGAATAATTGGATGATTATCATAAATATCGATAATACAGCCTGGGGCATATGAAGAGAAGTTAATAATCTGATCAAATGGGCAAGCAGACCAGATAAGTACTTTTTCGGTGTTACAGTAAGCATAAGCACCAGGAAAAGGCTTGGTTGTGCCACGAATTAAGTTATAAATCTCTCTAGTTTTTGAAGTGAAGTTGATCTTACCATCACTAGGTGTACGTTTGCTATAAAGAAAATCTGGATCTTTAGTATCTGTACATAATGGGATGTGTTGTTTGCTATAAGCTGTTATTAAGTCAGAAAGAAGCATTTTGGCACAAATTAAGTTTTTATATTGTAAGGTACGGATCGTATCAAAAGGTGTAATTTCAAACATAGTATTTTTGAAAACATTAGGGCTATCTGCTAATTCATCATAGCGAAATAGATTTAAGATAAAACGAGTATCACCATTTATAATAGACCAA
>CALGWE010000779.1:0-1069 GCA_937935915.1 uncultured Clostridia bacterium | reverse complement strand
GTTTATATCAAAATTTTTGCTTGCTTTATTTGTAAGTAAGTTATAACGTTCTACAAATGAAAGTTGATTGTTATATTCAGAAACCGAGGACATTACGTCATCTATATTAGCATCTAATATAAAATCAGATAATGGTGCTGTAAGTGTGGTATCCCCTAATTGTAAAACCAGATTTATTGCCTTAGTATCCCCAATATAATGTGCTTTTACACGGCTTCTAGCCGTTTCAAGTGACTCATTGCCAATTGCAACACCGCCAACGGAAATATTTTTAAATACTTTACCAGTATACTTTGCAAACTCTACTGAAGTACCAATTGTAATCCCTAGTCCTAAGGACATAATGGTACAGCCCAATTGAAAAATCAAAACCCTGTAATTATTCTTTATATATTTCATATGTTACTTTTTAAAAAACTCTAGGATATTAGTAATACGATTAGATTCTGCACTTACTAATTCATGTTCTTCTTGAATAAGAAGTTCTTTATATTTAATTTGTTGATGATAACTAGCAATTACCGCAGAGAGTTCTTCAATTTTTTGTTTTAAGTTTGCAATATCATTTAAATTTGAAGTTGTAAAATCATTGATAAAGTGACTTAAGTGTGAGTTACGACGTTCCCCATCGCTTAAAAGCTTATCAACATTAATAGCAGAAGCTTTAGCAATGTTATCGAGGGTTGTCTTTTTAACAAATTCAGGTAACTCTGCAGGGAGGGCATTAATAAGATTTTCTAGTAAAAACACAGTATCTGTAGGTGCCACATCTCCTAAGTTATAATATGAATAAATATCTTCAATACTTACTTTATTTGCATATAAAGTAGAAGAATCGTCTTCTTGAATCTCTTCAGTTACATCATGAGCATGAATGTGAGTAGGTGTTTCTAGTTGTATATGTTCTTCCATAGTTGGGTCCTCTTTAGTAGATTTGGCTGAATCTGTTACAAGTTCTTCTTCTGTTTGAATAGGAAATGGTGTAACATTTTCAGATGATGTCACAGATGCGTCTTCATCCGTATGATGTGTATTAGATGCAGGCTTGGAGTCATCTTTTTCTACTAGC
>CALGWE010000778.1:0-1123 GCA_937935915.1 uncultured Clostridia bacterium | reverse complement strand
TTAACAAAGTCTTTGATGAGTTTTCAAAACTTACAGGTGGAAAAGAAGTTTCTAAAGAAGAACTTAAACAAATTTCAGCTGCTAAGGGCAATAAGTTTCAACAAATTATTAAAACTTTAGGTGATGTTTTCGTACCAATTATTCCTGCTATCGTAGCAAGTGGATTACTTATGGGACTTACAGAAGCTATTACATTCTGTGCAAACAATGGATTTATTAATGTGGATCCAAATACATCATTATTAGTATTCTTAAAATTATTCAGTAATGCAGCTTACACATTTTTACCAATCTTAATTGGTATGAGTACAGCAAAAGTATTTGGTGGGAATATGTTCTTAGGTGCTGTAATTGGGATGATTATGGTACACCCAGATCTTCAAAATGCATGGACAACTTCAGAGGGTATTACATCAACTCAAAGTGTATGGTTTGGATTATATGAAGTACCAATGGTAGGATATCAAGGAAGTGTAATCCCAGTTGTTATTTCAGTATGGCTTATGAGTAAGCTTGAGAAAAAATTACATAAAATCGTACCTGAAGTAATCGATTTATTCGTAACACCTTTAGTATCTGTACTCGTAACAGCATATCTGGCACTTTCAATGATTGGTCCAGTATTCGTATTTGTGGAACACTCATTTTTATCAGGTATACAAGCCCTTTTAACATTACCATTTGGAATCGGTGGTGCGTTAGTTGGTGGTATTTATGCAACAACAGTTGTAACAGGTATTCATCATATGTATACAGTAATTGATATGGGACAAATTGCACAATATGGTTACACATATTGGTTACCAATTGCTTCAGCAGCAAATATCGCACAAGGTGGCGCAGCTTTAGCAGTAGGTGTTAAAACAAAAAATGCAAAATTAAAAGCGTTAGCTTATCCAGCAGCACTTAGTGCAATGCTTGGTATTACAGAACCAGCCATCTTCGGTGTAAACATTAGATATGTCAAACCATTTATCGGTGCTTCAATTGGGGCTTTTGCAGGAGGTCTTTACGCTTCACTTGTAGGACTCGGGGCAAGCGCAACAGGTGTAACAGGAATCTTCGGAATCCTTCTTCACTTACATGCACCACTTCAATATATAACACTCTTTGTGATTACACT
>CALGWE010000777.1:0-4155 GCA_937935915.1 uncultured Clostridia bacterium | reverse complement strand
GAATTTAGATTGCATACCTGAAGCCCCTACGCTTCCAATCTCTTCTTTATCTACAAGTACTGTAGCTGTTGTTTTAACTGGATTTGTTACTTCAAGTTGTGCTTCAAAAGATGCATAGCCACACACGCGGTCATCTTGACCATAACCAATGATCATACTGCGATCAAGACCATAGTCTCGTGCTGGGCCTGCTGGTACAATTTGTAATTCAGCAGAAACAAGGTCTTCTTCCACTATACCATATTTTTCATGAAGAAGCTTCAAAATATTTGCTTTTACTTTATTTTTTTCTTCTCCTTCAAGTGGAATAGAACCTAAACAAACATTTAAATCCTCACCTTTAATCGCTTCATTTAATTTCTTTTGCATTTGTTCGCTAGCTAAGTGAATAAGTAAATCTGAAATACCTACTACGGGATCTGTTTCTTCTTCACCTACTGTAATGTTTACAACTTCACCATTTTGTTTTACAACAACACCATGAATTGCCAGAGGCATTGCTACCCATTGATATTTTTTAACACCACCATAGTAATGTGTTTTGAACATAGCAAAATCAGTATCTTCATAAAGTGGATTTGGCTTTAAATCTAATCTTGGTGAATCTAAATGGGCACCTAATAAATTTAATCCTTCTGAAAGTGGCCTTTGACCAATACAGAATAAAATAAGTGTTTTATCATTATAATTTGCATATACTTTATCCCCTGCTGTTAACGTAACATTTCCTCCAATAAGTGTTTCAATATTACGATAGCCTGCTTGTTCTGCTTTTTGAATCATGCTACGTACACATTCACGCTCTGTTTTATTCTCAGAAATGAATTGTCTATAGCGTTCACCGTAAGCAAATAAAGCCTCTAAATCTGCTGCTGTATAAGAATCCCATACATTTTTGTATTCTTTTTTTAATGCTTTTACTTCTTCTGACATACTATACTCCTTGAATTGTAGTTAAATTTTATATTATATTACATAATTATATACCAAACTTTACCCTACTGTATAGTATAAGATAGCTTTTGCAAATTATTCATTTTTAATAATAAGCAATGGTCACTACCTTTCCTAATGCTTCTAAAACAGTTTGCAATCTTTTGAGCACATTCAGCTTAATGCTCAATGTATCTGGGAAATCAGGGTTTTGATGGGCTGGATTAATGGCTTGCCCCACTAAAAACTTAATATGTGTACATTCCTCAAATAACATTCTTGCAAGCTTTGAGGCCCCATCCTCACCATATAAAATATCAAGATCATTACTCCTTTGTAATCTCTCTAACTTTTGAGTGGCTGCACCTATTGTTAAAACCCCTTCTGTTACAAGGTCTATTCCCTCAATATAGCCTATAGGTGGAATGCTTCGGTCAATGATTTCAATACTTGTTTTTATTTCCCGGCCTAATATTCTTGCAGCAATATTAGCTGCCGTGCCACCACAAATAATCTTTTTGCCCTTACTTTGCATCAAATCTCTAATAATCACCTCATCATTTTCACTATCTTTAGGGGGACCAGAAAATAAAATAGCCTCCTTAGGCATAATAGCTTGCAAAGTAACAACCGTTGTATCATCTCCTGGCTGATTAATATATAAATCCTCACATACCCCTAATAATGCAGCGGTTATCTTTTTAGCGGACTGCCTGCAAACACCAAGTTCCTGAAGATAATTGGCAACCTCCACCCAGCTCCAACCTAAATTAAGGACCATGCCTACCCCGGCATGAATCACGCCATCACTTACAAAAACTAAAGTATCCTTTTCTTGTAAGACAAACTGACTTTCTTTGATTAGTCGTCCATTAATTTCTTTCGTTTGTCCTTGTAGCTCACAAACTTTATCTTCTCTTATAAAAAATACATTTGGATTATCAAATTCAGCGATATAAACCATGCCGCTCTTATCAACTTTCACAATTGTAAAAGTTGAATACGCTAACTTTCTTACTGAACAAATAGGTAATGTATGTATAATGGTATCTACAGCCTCTTCTAATGCCAGACCTTCTTTCAGCATAGTCATAGCAATTTTAGCCGTGAGGGTTGCAAGTATATTGGCTTTTACACCACTTCCAAGTCCATCTGAAAGTACGGCTATAAAACTTTCTTCTCCATTAAAAAACTCCACCTTATCCCCGCATAATTCTTCCCCATGTTTATTCAAACTCCCTGTGGCAAAATCTATAAAAAATTTCATATCAATAATCCTCTTCTTGTATTAATTTTTTAAGTTTTGTAAGTGTTACTTTTGTTTCAGCGGTTGTTTCCCCAAGTAAACTTGCAATTTCTTGTGCTACAGTCATTTGCTTATTAATTACTTGTTGAGCCATATCAATGGCTTCTATTTTCATATTTTGCATTTGCCTAGCAATTCTCTCATCACTGGTAATATCATTAGCAATCCATAACATGACCTTATGATATTCACTCCAAATAATGCTTTCAATTACACTGGCACTGCCTACTGCAACCTTGTGATTTAATATATTTTGTTTAGTCTCTTTTACTTGTTCAAATAAACTGGTATCTAAAATAAGTCCTACATTTTCATGCACTAGGTTTTCCCTAAAAATACCAAAGAATCGTTTAGCCGCTGGATTTACTTCTAAAATTTCTAAATGCTCATTAATCATCATAATCATATTAGGTGTAGCTTCAAAAATAACATTGGTAAGCCGTTCTGCTTTTTGGCGCATAAAAGGTAAGCACATGGTAGCTTCTGCTATGCCATTATATACAGCTACTGCTTTTTCTCTACACGTATGATAGCCACAGCATCCGCAGTTCAATTCATCTAACTTTGTTTCTTTACCTATACTATTTAAAATCGCTTCTATTTGTGCCTGGGTTGGCTGCTTTAATGCCTTCTTTAGGTTTTGAAAGTCTTTATGCAAATCAATGTTGACTTGTTTCTCTATGTCACATGCCTCTTTTTTAAGCTGACTTTCCCAGTTGGCATAACGCTTTACTCTTTCACTACGCTCATAAATATTAGTACCATCTGCTCCTGCTATACAGCTATGTCTACACCCATGAACTTCAAGTAGCGTATTTTTAAACCCACCATTTTGAATATACGCTAACATATCAATACATTCTTCAATGCCATGAATCTTTAATATACGTCTTGGTATTTTATCTACGTCAATAGTCTTTGTTACACCACCTACAATGGGATAACCTCTTTGCCTTTTGTTTTCCCCATCAAACTCTGTTTCTTCTAACTGTGTTAAATCAATATGTTCTTTTTCAAACCAATGCATTAATTCTTCAAAAGTAAGCACAGCATCCAAATCTTTTTCTTCTATCCCTTCTATCTTTTTAGATAAACAAGGCCCTATAAAAACTACTTTTGTTTCTTCCCCATATTTTTGTTTAAGCAGTTTGGCATGACAAATTACAGGTGAGACAACTGGTATTAAGTAAGATAACATTTCTGGATAATGCTTTTGAATAAGTGCATTCACAGTAGGACAACAACTTGTAATATAGCATTGCTTACCAGGCATCTTGCCAAATACTTCATAGGTTTGTGTGACTAGATCTGCGCCTATAACGGTTTCTTCAACTGCCAAAAAGCCCAATTTTTTAAGTCCTGTTAAAAGCCGCTTGCTCCCTGTTTCAAAAAGTGCTGCAAAGGCTGGGGCAACAGAGGCCACAACCTTTTTACCTTGGTTTAGATAAGTCTTTACGACTTCTACTTCTGACTTAATCTGCTTGGCATTTTGAGGACATATTTTAAGGCACTTCCCACATCCTATGCAACGCTCCTGCATAATCTTAGCTTGTTCATCTTTTACTTCTATTGCATGTACAGGGCAAGCCCTAGCACATGCATAACAGTTTTTACAATTTGCTCTTGAAAAATTTATAATCCACATATTGCTTGCTCCCTTATCCCTTTTAAATAATCTATGCCTTTTAGCTTTTTAACGTTTTATCTTTGAGCTTCTACATAAATTCTTTTAAAAATATTTCTGCCGCATTTTCCTTATTGACAGAAAACAGTTTACCATCCCATCTAATAACTGCTACAGCCTGCGTACAATGTCCTGTACAAAAAGCACCTGTTAATTCAATGACTTCTTCTAAATGATATTTGGCAATAAGCTGTTTAAAAATTTCAATCACTTCATAAGACCCTTTAAGATG
>CALGWE010000776.1:0-1138 GCA_937935915.1 uncultured Clostridia bacterium | reverse complement strand
TGTAGAGATGTTAGCAATTTCAAACCCTGAGCTTAAAGAAAAACTTAAAGCTTATAAAGTAGAAATGGCTGAAAAAGTAGCGGCTAAAGATGCTGCTGTAAGTCAAAAATTTATGTAATAGCAGATTAAAAAATATATAGCTAATTTATGGAGGGAATTATCGTGGAAAAAACAGAATTATTATATGAAGGAAAAGCAAAAAAAGTTTATAGAACAGAAGATCCTAAATACTATGTGGTAAGCTACAAAGATGATGCAACAGCTTTCAATGGTGAGAAAAAAGGAACTATCGTAGGTAAAGGTGTTGTAAATAACCGTATGAGCAATATCATGTGCCAAATGCTTGCTGAGCATGGGATTGAAACACACTTTGTAGAAGAACTTAATGATAGAGAAACAGTTGTTAAAGCTGTAGAAATCGTACCTCTTGAAGTAATCGTTCGTAACGTAGCTGCTGGTTCATTCTCTAAACGTTTTGGGGTAGAAGAAGGTACAGTGCTTAAAAATCCAACAATTGAATTCTGTTTAAAAGATGATGCACTTGGAGATCCAATGATTAACGATTATCATATCTTAGCGCTTGGTATTGCTACAGAAGAAGAACTTAAAACAATGACAGAAATGACATTTAAAATTAATGAACTTCTTAAAGCATACTTTGAAAAAATCGGTGTTAAACTCATCGACTTTAAAATCGAACTTGGCCGCGTAGATGGCAAAATCATCTTAGCTGATGAAATTTCTCCTGATACATGCCGTTTCTGGGATGCTGAAACAAACAAAAAATTAGATAAAGACCGTTTCAGAAGAGACCTTGGTGGTGTAGAAGAAGTTTACCAAGAAATGCTTAAGAGAGTAACTAAATAGGAGATGGGTAAATGAGATTTTTACAAGATGATTCATTACATGAAGAGTGTGGCGTAATCGGGATTTATCGCCAAGAAAAAAATGCAGCACGCATGGCATACTATGGTTTATTTGCGCTTCAGCACAGAGGGCAAGAATGTGCTGGTATTGCAGTAAATAATGGTGGAGATATTGAAATTAAAAAAGGCATGGGCCTTGTAGCAGATATATTTGATGAGAAGTCTTTAAATGAGCTTCAAGGAAATATTGCAATTGGTCATGTGCGTTATTC
>CALGWE010000775.1:0-1178 GCA_937935915.1 uncultured Clostridia bacterium | reverse complement strand
TACTATACTATTTTTTAAGAAGTGATGTATTTGAGAAAAGAAATCCTCATTAAATTTAAAGAAGCAATTGCTGCTGTTTTTCCCATTAAGGGTATTGTGCTTCTCTTATGTTTGACTTTAGTAGATATTCCCCTAAACTCTCTTTTTCTGTTTTTAATTGGTCTTGCCCTTTCACCTTATATTCCGAATGACTTTATTGCGATTGCCTGATTCTGGGGGTGTCACAACAGGACCTATAACTGGTCCCTTTATCATGGCGCTTGGCGTAGGTTGAGCCTCTGTACGTGGTGATAAAACCTCTCAGGAGGATAGTTTTGGCCTCGTTGCCCTTTGTTCTATTGGCTCTATTCTTACCGTACTTATTTTAGGCATCTTTAATGATACTTCAAGTATTACTTCTTCTACGACTGAAATTGTTACTTATACTCATTTTAGTGAAGTGCTCCTTGCATTTGGTAAGGCATTTTTAATTTATGATGCAAGCTATTACTGAAGTAGCCGGCATCAATACCGAGGAAAAGGCATTTTATTCTCTCTCTGTTGATTGTGCCATAGGATTAAGTGAAGTGACACTGCCAAATCTTAAAACTAGGTAATCTCGTTTGATATAGGATTCTTTATAACCTTTATACTTGTTACAATAAAAAAAATGCAGTAAACTTATAACGATTAATGATTACTTAAAAACACTGATAAAAGTGCAAAAAGGAGACTGACTCATGTACACTGCAGACTATTTTATTCAAATGCTTAATATGACACCTCATGTTGAAGGTGGTTACTATAAAGAATGCTTACTTTCATCTGATCCTATTGAAAAAGAAAATCTATCCTCTAAAACATTATGGAGTAGCATTTACTTCTTACTTCAAACAGGTGAGGTTTCACATTTCCATCGCCTAAAATCTGATGAAGTCTGGTACTTCCATAGTGGTATGCCACTTACTATTTACATGATTTCACCTGAAGGTGAATTAAGCTATAAGCAATTAGGATTAGATATTAGCAAAGGAGAATTACCACAAGTTCTAGTACCTAAAGGTTATATCTTTGGTTCTGCCCTCAATGAAGAAGGCTACTCTTTAGTAGGTTGTATGGTTGCCCCATCTTTTAGCTTTGATGACTTTGAATTATTTGAAAGAGCAGAACTACTAGAACCCTACCCTCAGCATGAAGAC
>CALGWE010000774.1:0-1434 GCA_937935915.1 uncultured Clostridia bacterium | reverse complement strand
AAGACAAGCTCCTACAGTTGTTCCAACTGCATCTGCAAATAAAGCTTTTTTGATATTTGGTACTTTACCATTTTCATCTAACATTTTAGCTTTTGTTGCTACCCCTACTAATGTCCCAATTGTATCAAACATATCCATAAATAATAATGTAAATAATACAATTAACATATCAATAGAGAAAATGTTATGCCATTCAAACTTGAATAAAGTTGGTGCAAGTGATGGTGGCATACTTACAATTTGTGTTGGTAAACTAATCACACCCATAGGAATACCAATTGCTGCTGTAATAAGCATTCCAATAAATAATGCACCTTTTACATTTCTAACAAGTAAAATACTTGTAATCACAAGACCAATAATCGCTAAAAGTCCTGGACCTGATAAAATATTACCAAGTGCTAAAATTGTTCCCCCATCTGCTGGATGCACTACAATGCCTGCACCCTCTAAACCAACAAGGGCAATAAATAAACCAATACCTACTGAAATCGCTTTTTTAATATTATCCGGAATCGCATCTACAATCGCTTCTCTTACATTAAATGCTGTTAATAAAATAAAGATAATCCCTTCTAGTAAAACAGCTGTTAAAGCAAATTCAAATGTATATCCCATACCTAATACTACTGTATAAGCAAAGAAAGCATTCAGTCCCATACCTGGTGCTTGGGCAAATGGTAATTTCGCATAAAGCCCCATAAGCATCGTTGCTACTGCAGCTGATAATGCTGTTGCTGTAAATACAGCCCCTTGGTCCATACCAGCTGCTGACCCGCTACCACTTCTGTTTTCATTGTTGTATTATTTTCTTTTAGTTTAAAATATCTTTCAATCATTTTGTCACTCTTTCTAGTTATTTTCAACATGTAAGATAATAACATATATTACTTTATATAGCAATCGTTTTTCCGAACTTTTTTCTTTTAACTTAAATAATTATTCGGACTTCATTTTAATACTACCTTGACTCGCTTGTTGATAAATATAAAAAGGAATCCCTACAAACATAAGGATAAAGATCCACATTGCTGAATTTGCCCCTGAACCATACACAATATAAATGGCATAAGCAAAAGCAAGTAAAGAGCGAATGTTCTTCCAAGTAAAGCTGAAAATATTCGCTGGTCTTTCTTTTAAAGTTAATATAATCTCTGCTCCTGCTGTTAATGCATAAGCTGGAATAAATGAAAGTGTTGCTAGGTTTACCATGAAATCAAATGCTGTTGTTAATGAAGAAACATAATTTAAAATTAAAATAAGGTTTGTACATACGCCTGTAATCAGCAGTGATGCATAAGGTGTTTGATAACGTGGATGTACTGCTGCAAAGAAACTTGGGAATAAGCCATCTTTACCTGCTGCAAAAGATAAACGTGCTGTCGTTAAAGTCCACCCTGAAAGTGCGCCTGTAGCAGAAATAATAATCCCTAA
>CALGWE010000773.1:0-3976 GCA_937935915.1 uncultured Clostridia bacterium | reverse complement strand
CGATTTTTCACCCCATTTTTTAGAGCAGAGGATATTTCAAAAGCCGTAGAAAATACAAAGGTGAATGATGCCTGTGAATTTAAAGTAAGTGCTATAGATAGAGGCATTGAAATTAGTACAACGCATTTAAAAGTGAAGGTGTTTGAAGACTTTAAGGTAGATATTTTTAATGCCACAGGAAAACTAATTTGTGGGGACTATACAGGAGATGAAAAAGGTTTTATAAGACTGCAGATTATAAGTTAGCAGAAGCTGAAGGGCATGAAGTGGGCGGTGACTCAGAATATAAAGTATGCGTTAAAAAGCAAATGTTACCGAATACATATTTTTATGGCGTAGGTGAGCACACAGGCCACTTAAATAAAAAGGCGACGCATTTAGTAAACTGGAATACAGATAATCCAAGTCCACATAATGAAACAATGGATAGATTATATAAGTCAGTGCCATTTTTAATTACAATGACAGATGGGGAAGCTTATGGGATTTTCTTTGATAATCACTTTGAAACACATTTTGATTTAGGAAAAGACAATGCTAATTATTATTACTTTGCAGCAGTAGAGGGGAATTTAGATTATTACTTTATTGCAGGGCCAGGGGTGAAGCAAGTGGTAGAAGGGTATACACGTTTAACAGGAACTATGCCACTGCCTGCCTTATGGACATTAGGTTATCAACAATGTCGTTGGTCTTATGAGAGTGAGGCACGTTTAATGGAAGTGGCAAATGCCTTTAGGGAAAAGGATATTCCTTGTGATACATTATACTTAGATATTGATTATATGAGAGGATATCGTGTATTTACTTGGGATAATGAACGTTTTGAAAATCCAGAGGCAATGATTAAAAAGCTGAATAGCATGGGCTTTAAAGTAGTAACGATTATTGACCCAGGTGTGAAAGCTGATGAGGCATATGATGTGTATCAAAAAGGCATTGAAAAGGGTTATTTTGCTACAAGAGATGGCGAGGTTTATCATAATGAAGTATGGCCTGGGGATTCTGTTTATCCAGACTTTTTGAATACCAAGACACGTCATTGGTGGAGTGATTTACAAAAACGTATGGTAGATACAGGTGTAAGTGGGATTTGGAATGATATGAATGAACCAGCTAGTTTTAAAGGGCCATTACCTGATGATGTCATGTTTAATGAAGATGGCGTCATGGCGGATCATAGAGAAACCCATAATGTATATGGACACCTTATGGCGAAGGCCACTTATGAAGGCTTACGTAAACATACAACTAAAAGACCATTTATTGTTACAAGAGCTTGTTATGCAGGTTCTCAAAAATATAGCACGATATGGACAGGGGATAATCAAAGTACTTGGGAACATTTACGTATGAGCTTGCCAATGCTTATGAACCTTGGTTTAAGTGGTATGGCATTTTGTGGCACAGATGTAGGGGGCTTTGGCTTTGATTGCACAGGCGAATTATTAAGTCGTTGGGTACAAGTGGGCACATTTACACCACTTTTTAGAAATCATTCTTGTATGGGTACAAGGGATCAAGAACCTTGGGCTTTTGATGCACAAACAGAGGAGATTAATCGCAAATATATTAAATTACGTTATAAATTACTACCTTATATTTATGATATGATGCGTGAAGCAAGTAAGAGCGGCAGTCCACTCATTAGGCCACTTTTATTTAATTATCAAAAGGATAGTAAGACTTATGAAATCAATGATGAGTTTATGTGTGGGGACAATTTACTTGTAGCCCCAGTTGTCACACAAGGCAGCACGGCGCGTATGATTTATTTACCAGAAGGCAATGAATGGGTGGATTACTGGAGTGGTGAAATTCATAAAGGCGGTCAATATATTATTAAGGAAGCACCTCTGGATACATGCCCAATTTACGTTAAAGCAGGCAGTGTGATCATGACAAGTGCTGTGCAAAATTATGTAGGTGAAAAAGCAGATAATGAAAAGGTGCTTGAACTTTATGTTGGTAGTGAACAAGGTGAAACAACATACTTAAGTTATGAAGATAGTGGAGATGGCTTTGAATATGAGATAGGCATTTATAACTTATACGAAATCAAAGTTCAAAGTAAAGAGGATAAGGTGGATGTACAAATTAGGGCGCTTCATGAAGGCATGCCAAAAGCTGAGCATAAAGTATGTTTAAAAGTATATGGCAATTGTAGCGATAAGGCAGTTTATGTAAATGGCAATAGCGTAAAGCATGAAGCATATATTTGTTTATAATAACGACATGTGCTAGTTACCTTTTTCTTTGATAAGGTGATTAATATAGGGTTATAAATTTATGATAATAATACTGTTATTTTTTGTAAATATGGTAAAGACTTAAGGAGAAGAAGATGTAAAGGTATATGGAAATTGCCAGATGTCACAATCTTTTTAAGGTGACTAGAATGTGCTATAATTACTGGTGTTTATTAGGGTAGAAAGGAGCTAAATATGAGTAAATTTACCCATCTTCATGTCCATACAGAGTATAGTCTTTTGGATGGGTCTGCTAAGATTAAAGACTTATTAGACCGTACAAAAGAGCTCGGTATGGACAGTATTGCTATTACAGATCATGGCGCCATGTTTGGAGTTATTGATTTCTATAAAGCAGCAAAAGAAAAAAATGTAAAACCAATTATTGGATGTGAGGTGTATGTAGCCGCACGTACACGTTTTGATAAAGAACCTATTGATGCAAGATCGTACCACTTAGTCCTTCTTGCAGAAAATAACGAAGGCTATCAAAACTTAATAAAAATGGTATCTTTAGCCTATACAGAAGGTTTTTATAGAAGACCACGTATTGACCTTGATTTATTACGTGAAAATCATAAAGGCCTCATTGCTTTAGGGGCGTGTTTAGCTGGGCCAGTAAGCCGTAAGCTTTTAAATGATGAATATGAAGCAGCTAGAGAAATGGCGCTGACACTAGAAGATATCATGGGCAAAGGCAACTTCTTCTTAGAAATTCAAGACCATGGGATGAAAGAGCAGCAAAAAGTCAATCAGCTTACACTAAGACTTGCGGATGAATTAGGCATACCGTTAGTTGCTACAAATGACGTCCACTATATTAAAGATGAAGATGCGAATCCTCATGAAGTTTTACTTTGTATTCAAACAGGTAAAACGATGGAAGACGAAGACCGCATGAAATATGAAGGCGGACAGTTTTATTTAAAAAGCCCAGAAGACTCTTCCCGTATGCTGAAGAAGCACTAGAAAATACACAAAAGATTGCAGAGCGTTGTAATGTCACTTTTACATTCCACGAATTGAAATTACCTAAGTTTGATGTACCAGATGGTAAAACAGCAGAAGAATATTTAAGAGAACTTTGTTACAAAGGGCTTCATAAACGTTATAGTCCAGTGACAAAAGAATTAGAAGAGCGCCTTGAATATGAACTTGGTATCATTATTCAAATGGGATTCGTAGACTACTTCTTAATCACAGGAGATTTCATTCGTTATGCAAAAGATCAAGGCATCCCAGTAGGACCAGGACGAGGTTCTGCGGCAGGAAGTATTGTAGCTTACACACTTGAAATTACAAATATTGACCCAATCAAGTATCAGCTACTTTTCGAGCGTGAATTAAGATGCGCTCTTTAAACTGGGTGAATTGCTGGAAAGCTAAGGCCTATGGCTAAGCTAATCAGCAGCCAAGTTCGCAAAAGGCATAAAAGTAGCGAAAAGGTTCAGAGACTAGGAGAATGAATAGCCAATTAATAAATTTTCCCAAGAGTGCCCAGCTCAATAAAGACTCATTTATTGAGATGATATAGTCCAAGCTGAGTTGGAAATGACCAACTGATGAAAATGAAGGAAACTTCCAGAGCGTAAGATAAAGAGCTTACGGTTAATACAAATGTTCTTAAATCCGGAACGTGTCAGCATGCCTGATATTGATATTGGTGCGACACGTTGGTAATTGAAAAGATTACCCACTAAGTCTAAAGACTTAGGAGAACTAATACT
>CALGWE010000772.1:0-3336 GCA_937935915.1 uncultured Clostridia bacterium | reverse complement strand
ACAAATACAACAGGTAAAGATTTAAACAACTGGACATGTACTTTTACAAGTAGCCGCCCAATTACATCAATTTGGAATGCCACACTTGTAAGTCAAAGTGGTAATACATATACTGTGAAAGCACCAGACTGGCAAGCAAATCTTGCAAAAAATGCAAGCTTCACTTTTGGTTGTCAAATGGGTCAAGGAGATGGCAATGTAACCGTTTCAAATGTGACACTAAAATAAGATGATTTATATAATGTAGAACGTAAGTAGAGTAGTGGTATTTTTAATCCACTACTCTATTTGTGTATATGTATATAAAAATTTTATCTAGGCAAAACTATTATTACAGGATTGTTACTAGAGTGTTTTGGGAAAATTTAAATAATGTAACAAAATAAATGTATAAAATAAAATAAGTAAGGCAAGTATTAAAAGGAATCTAAAATAGAACATGCATTAATATTTTAGAGCACCATGTAATATGTATAAAGGGGATGACCAATTTGAAGATGCAAGATTATCCCATAGAAGAAAGACCTTATGAAAAATTTCAGCACTATGGGAGTAGTGCTTTAACGGATACAGAGTTATTAGCTATTTTGTTACGTACAGGCACTAGTAAGATGAATGTTATGGAACTTTCAAGAACACTTTTAACCTACTTTCAAGAAGCACCATTAAGTGGTAAAAGGCCTTCGCTACTTACGCTTTATCAGTTTTCTTATGAGCAGCTTCAAGAAATATCAGGAATAGGTCAAGTAAAAGCCATTCAAATACTTGCTTTAGTAGACTTATGTAAGCGTATGGTCAAAGCACGTTATAAAGAAGGGCAAAAAGTAAATTCACCGGGTTCTATTGCAAATTATTTTATGGAAGAACTAAGGCATAAAAGGGAAGAGTGTTTTATCATTGTTTTCTTAGATGCAAAGTGTAAAATATTGGGTAATGAAGTGATTTCCACTGGAAGTTTAACGGCTTCTATTGTCCATCCAAGGGAAGTGTATAAATGTGCCATTCAAAAGTCAGCACATAGTATTATTGCCCTTCATAATCATCCAAGTGGAGACCCGACGCCGAGTGAGGAAGACCGGCAAATCACAGTGCGTTTGAAGCAAGCAGGAGAGATTATAGGTATTCCGCTTTTAGACCATATTATTATAGGCGATGGGATTTATTGCAGCCTAAAAGAAGAAAGTTATCTCTAATTGTTGAAAAGCGATTAAAAAAAGGTTATTATGGTAGATATGAGATTTTGTTAAAAAATGACCATAGACAATGATATAGATTTAATGTAGGAGGAATATATAATGTTTGGAAAAGATATGGGTATTGACCTTGGAACAGCCAACACTCTAGTTTTTGTAAAAGGAAAAGGAATCGTTGTAAACGAACCATCTGTAGTTGCAATTAAAGAAAAAACTAATGAAGTTCTTGCAGTAGGTGATGAAGCAAAACAAATGATCGGTAGAACACCTGGAAATATCGTAGCAATTAGACCACTTAAAGATGGGGTTATTGCAGACTTTGCTACAACATCAGCGATGCTTCGTTACTTCATTGGTAAAGCATATAAACAATCTTTATTCTCTTCAAAACCACGTGTAATCGTTTGTGTACCATCTGGTGTTACATCTGTAGAAAAACGTGCCGTTGAAGAAGCAACAGAAAAAGCTGGTGCTAAAAAAGCACTTATTATGGAAGAACCTATGGCAGCTGCTATTGGTGCACATCTTCGCGTTGAAGAACCAACAGGAAACATGGTAGTAGATATTGGTGGCGGAACAACAGACGTTGCTGTTATTTCATTAGGTGGTATTGTAGCAAGCAAATCACTTCGTATTGCTGGTGATGAATTTGATGAATACATCGTTTCTTACATCAAACGTGAATACAACTTAATGATTGGTGAAAGAACAGCTGAACAAATCAAAATCAATATTGGTGCAGCTTATCCAAATGGTGAAGATGAAACAATGGAAATTAGAGGGCGTGACCTTGTAACTGGTCTTCCAAAAGTTTTAACAATTACATCAACAGAAGTAACTGAAGCAATTAAAGAACCAGTTAACGCTATCATTGATGCCATCAAAATGACACTTGAAAAAACACCACCAGAGCTTGCAGCTGATATTATGGAAAGTGGTATTATGCTTACAGGTGGAGGAGCTCTTTTAACAGGTCTTGATACACTTATTAGCCTTGAAACAGGTATGCCAGTTAAAATCGCAGAAGATCCACTTGATTGTGTTGCAAAAGGAACAGGTTATGCATTAGAGGATATTGAAAAGTGGTCAGCTATCTTTGCTGATGATAAATAAAACAAGGAGAGAGTGCCTTGAAACTTGATAACAAAATTAAAAAAGTAGGAATCATAGTAGGTGGGGTTGTTATAGCGGTGCTTATAGTAGGAAAAGCTTTTCAGATTCCGGTCTTAAGTACAGGGGTTAACTTTGTACTTATGCCGATTCAAAAAGGTATTACTTTTGTAACGGATAAAACCACTAATTTCTTTGGATATTTCGGGGAAATCGATGCTTTGCGTACGGAAAATAAGAATTTAAAAGAAACTAATGAAAAGTTATTTTATGAAAATACTATTTTATCTCAGTATGAGGAAGAAAACAAAAATCTTAAACAACTTCTAGAAATGAAAAACTTATATCAAGCCTATGAAGGTATTGGCGCTAATGTTATTGGAAAAGACTCTAGTAACTGGTATAAAGTCATTACGATTGATAAAGGGACAGCCAGTGGTGTTAAGGAAAATAGTGTTATTTTAGCAAATGGCGGCCTTGTAGGACATGTTTGGGAGGCTTCAGATCTTACCTCAACAAGTACTACAGCCAATAGTTCAAAAGTATTATCAATTATAGATGATCGCAGTTCAGTAAGTGCTGAAGTGGTGCGTACTGGAGATGTAGGGATTGTCAATGGAGATATTGAACTAGTGAACGAAGGACTATGTGTACTTGAAATTAATGTAGAATCGGAAGTTATTAAGGGTGATCAGATTGTAACATCACATCTAAGTTCAATTTATCCACCGGGTATTCCAATAGGTACAGTAGAAGAAGTTGTAGACGGAAAAAATGGGCTTACACGATACGCTTATATTAAACCTTACGTAGATTTTAAACATTTAAAAAATGTTTTAGTAATTAACTATAAACAAGGGGAGTAGATTATGCGTTCATTTGTCATTGGTACCCTATTAGTTGTGGTACATATTTTAAGTGCCACATTATTCCAGTATTTAAAAATCGGTAATGTTGCACCTAATTTTATGATTATGTTAATTGTGTCTTTTGCACTACTTCGTGGTAGCAAAGAAGGAGATCGGAAGAGCAC
>CALGWE010000771.1:0-1220 GCA_937935915.1 uncultured Clostridia bacterium | reverse complement strand
TAATGATAGTAACATAAGAATATTGCCAAATAGCCCACTTACACCCAGATATTCAATGCCTAAAAGTCTTATAAAAATACCACGTACAACAAACTGTACAATCATTGTAAGTGCCTGGCCACCTATACCATATACCACATTAATTAACGCATTTTTTGTTCTCATTTATTCATCTTTCCTTTTCTATAGTGTTTATACAGTCTTTTAAAGATGTTTCTAAGAAATTAAGTGAGTCAGTTCTTCTAGTATGAATAATCGGATTAATTGTACTATAATCTATTGTATTTAATGTAGGGAAATGCTGCTTAGCATAAATGATGCGATTTTCAAGGTTAAAGTCTTTAAGTAAATCAGTTAAACGTCTATTGGCGCCTTTTTTGGCCTCATGATATGTATAGAAGTTTTTGTTGAGATTAATTGATAAGATTGTGCCATGAAATGAATCGGTTAAAACGTATTCCGAATCATTGATCAAGCTAATAAATTCTAGTGGACTGGGTAAAACGCTTGCCCATTTTCCTATATAATCTAGTATCTGTGTAGCTATTTTAACGACTTTATAACCTGTTAAGCTAGCAAGTTCATGAGCCAACTGATTGATGGCTTTAGAATTATTAATGGTATAGAGTAAAATGTATTTTTCCTTTTGAGCAGCAGGTTTTATATACGTACGCCATGTATCAGCTGTCAGGAGCATTGTAGGGTCCACAACCACTTTAGGTGCAGGGCCAATTAAATCAGCTACCATTGTTTGTGCACTTGATTCTCTTACAGATAAAAACTTAATCTGACTTAACAATTTGTGGTAGGTTTCTTGGTAAGGTAATTCAATACGATTGATGCCAAAGCTTGCAGCATAAGCAATTTTTTGATAATCATTTGCTACAAAATCCAATAGATAGGTTTGATCAAAACCGGTATTAATATAATTCCAAACCTGATCACTTCCAGTAATGACAATATCCCAATTATTTGTATGCTGTAAGGATTCCGGTGTTCTATATACCTTAGAAGTACAATTTAAATAACGTTTTCTAAAGTCTTCAAACTTAATATATTTCATTAAACGATAAGGATAATTAATCAGCGCATGGATATTCCCTTTTATGCTTTTATCTTTACTGATATCTAATAAACGGTAATATCTTTTTTTATGGGCACATCTATAGTCAATTACTTCAACAGCATGATTAAAGGTTCTTACAGTATTTTGTAATGCC
>CALGWE010000770.1:0-1163 GCA_937935915.1 uncultured Clostridia bacterium | reverse complement strand
TCACATCTTGCATTAACAAATGGTAAGATTGGTAGAGAAGAAGAAGTATATAAATATATTAAGAAAGTGATAGATGATTTAGGAGACACGGCTAAGTGGATTAAAGGTATGCATTTAAATAAAGCATTACCTAAGTTCTATATGTCTCGTGACCATAGTTATTTATTAGAAAAATATCGACGAGAAAAAGACCCAATGCGTCAGCGTAATATTTTAAAAACACATATTAATATGTTAGATAATCATAAACCATTTGATCATGAAGCAGCTAAAAAGATTGTGGGTTTAATTAAACCACAATACTGTGTGTATGAAACTGCACCAGAGTCTCGCTATGAATTAGCTTACTTTATTAACAAACAAAATAAAGCATTAGGTTTATAAAAATGAGTTGTTACAGTTTGTAACAACTCATTTTTGTATCCTTTATCTTATCAAATATAACAAAATAGAGGAAAATTATTACATATTCTTGGTAAGTAATTACCATAAACTTGACAAAATACGTTGTTTTTCATATAATAAATTTGTAATAATTACTTAACAACTAAAATTTGATATGAATATAGAAATAGATATTTGTTTATAAAATAAAGGAGGACTTGTAAATGCAATTGAAAAAGGCATTTATGGGCATGGTGATTGCAGCAACAGCTTTAATGCCATGTTTAGCATATGGACAAGCATACGGAACGGTAGGTACATCGGTACTTAATGTAAGAGAAGGCGCAAAAACAACAGCGAGAGTTATAGAACAAGTACAATTAGGTGATGCGGTAGAAATTATTTCTGAGCAAGGTGATTGGTTTAAAATTATCTTAGAAGATGGTGAAAGAGCTTATGTAAAGTCAGAATTTATCTCAGTACATCGCGTAGTAGCGACAGTACAAGCCAGCTCACTTAATGTACGTGATTATCCTTCAACATCAACAGGAAAAGTGATCGGAAAATTATCATCAGGAGATGAAATATCAGTACAATATGTAGTAGGTGACTGGTATAAAATTAATCAAGAAGGTTTCGAAGGATTTGTACATAAAGATTATGTATCAGCAGATTTCTTAAAATACTTACCAACTAAACCACTTTCAAAAGTAGAGCGTGTAAAGTTAACACAAGCACAAGTACAAAATACAAATTCAGGTACAACAAAACCAGTTTCA
>CALGWE010000769.1:0-1869 GCA_937935915.1 uncultured Clostridia bacterium | reverse complement strand
ACCTCTAACTTATAACACCTCATTTTAGTCTATTATTTTCACTACATTTTATTTATACCTACTGCTTATAAATTATTTGACTAATTACATTTCAATAAACTGTATATTTATTAGATGTTTAATAAGTTATTAACAGCACTAATAAGCGCTTTAATAGAAGCTGTCATAATATCATAATCTACGCCACACCCCCATTTAATTTGTTTGTCTTCACTATTAATTCCCACATAAGCTGCTGCTTTTGCTTTTGAACCTGTTTCTAATGCATGCTCTTTATAAGTTAAACTATCATATTTTAAATTTAATTTTTCTTGAAGTGCATTACTTACAGCATCAAGTCTGCCATCTCCAATCCCTTCACAGCTTATGACTTCACCTCTCATTTTAAGGGTAAGCGCCACATGGGTATTTCCATTTGTTTTAAACTCATATTTAACAAGTTTAACAGGTGCTTCTTTATTTAAAAATTCTTCTGTAAAGATATCAAAAATTTCACTTGGCACAAGCTCTTTATGCATGTGATCAGATACACCTTTTACAATATAACCAAAGGCTTCTCGCATTTTAGGTGGTAAGTCAAAACCATATTTTTGTTCGAGTAAATAACCTATGCCGCCTTTACCTGATTGACTATTAATACGAATAACATCTCCATCATATGCACGCCCTACATCTTTTGGATCAATTGGTAAATAAGGCACGTTCCAGTGTTTACATTCTTTTTCTTCACGCCATTTCATCCCTTTGGCAATGGCATCTTGATGAGATCCTGAAAAAGCTGCAAAGACAAGTTGACCACTATATGGATGTCTTTCATGCACTTTCATACGTACAAGTTCTTCATAAGTATCTACAATCGTTGGCATATCTTCAAAATTAAGTTCTGGGTCTACCCCTTGTGAAAACATATTCATAGCCATTGTAATAATGTCCACATTCCCTGTACGCTCCCCATTGCCAAATAGTGTGCCTTCGATGCGGTCCCCACCTGCTAAAAGTGCCATTTCAGCTTCAGCTACTGCTGTTCCTCTATCATTATGAGGATGAATAGAAATAAGTACATTTTCCCCATATTTAAGATTGTCACGCATATATTCGATTTGACTTGCATAGACATGAGGCATTGCACATGAAACTGTTGAAGGTAAGTTAATAATGACCTTATTATGCTCTGTTGGCTGCCAAACATCTAGTACAGCATTACAAATCTCTAACGCATAAGGCATTTCTGTTCCTGTAAAGCTTTCTGGAGAATATTCAAAACGATAATTCCCTTCATATTCTTTGGCATATTGTTTCACAAGTTTGGCGCCACTTACTGCAATCTCTATAATTTCTTCTTTAGACTTTCTGAATACCTGCTCTCTTTGTGCCACTGATGTAGAATTGTATAAATGAACAATGGCATTTTTAGCCCCACGTAAAGCTTCAAAAGTCTTGTGAATAATATGTTCTCTTGATTGTGTTAAAACCTGAATGGCAACGCCATTTGGTATAAGATCTTCTTCAATGAGTTTTCTTAAAAAAATAAATTCTGTTTCAGAAGCTGCTGGGAAACCTACTTCTATTTCTTTAAACCCAAGACCAACTAAGAATTTAAAATACGCGATTTTTTGTTCTAAATCCATAGGTACAATAAGGGCTTGATTTCCATCTCTAAGGTCTACACTACACCAAATAGGTGCTTTTGTGATTTGTGATTTTTGTGCCCATTTCATCTCGGTAATTGGTGGCATAAAATAATTACTTGCATACTTTTCTACATTTTTCATATCCCTAACTCCTCCTAAACTCCTCTATATTAAAATATAAATGACAAATCAAAAAACCCTTCATCTCTTATATCAAGAGACGAAGGGCATACTCCGC
>CALGWE010000768.1:0-1869 GCA_937935915.1 uncultured Clostridia bacterium | reverse complement strand
CATCTTTTGTTGTTTCTACATCTACAGTATATACTAATTTAATATCCTCTTTTTTACGTGCATCTACTGCTTCTTTGAAAATCATATAGCTTAAAATATCTGATGTTTTTATCTTGAGCTTCTTAGCAATTTTAACTGGAAGCATTGTAATATCTTCATTTAAATCTAGTTTAATATCTTGTACTCTAATCATAATTTTTCCTTTCTACTTACTACAACTTATACCTGCTTTATAACCTGTAGCCCAGGCCCACTGTAAATTATATCCGCCGCAGTCACCATCTACGTCTAATATTTCACCTGTTACATATAAATTTGGTGCTTTAAGTGAGGCCATTGTTTCTAAATCTATTTCATCTACGCTAATACCACCTGCTGTAACCTGTGCATATTTATAGCCTCTTGTCCCTTGTGTTACAAATGGGAAACCTTTTAAAACTTTAGCAAGGCGTTCTACTTCTTCATACTCTAAAGCATCACAGTTTCTATGAATGCTACTAATCTCAGCGCATTTTAAAACAGGCACGATCACACGTTTATTTAAAAAGCCCATAAGCAATAATTCAATGCTGCGTTCTGGTTTAGCCCCAATACGCTCATAAATCATTGCCACTACCTCATCATAACTTTGTTCTGGCACTAAGTCTAGTGTCACCATAGCTTTTTTCTTCTCTATATGGGCACGTGAGATATTACGACTGATTTGGAAAATTGCTGGTCCTGAAAGGCCATCCTCTGTAAATAACACTTCACCAAATTCTTGTCTTTCACATTTTCCCTCTACATAAGCACTTGCAATAGCCTTCACTTTTGTACCTTTCATCATCTTACAATAAGGTGAGTTTGAAAGGGCATGTACTAAAATTGGATAAGTTGGCGATACTGTATGCCCTAACTTTTTAAGAATTTCATACCCTAAGCCATCACAGCCTAAAGCTGTATTGGCAAGACCACCTGTCGCCATAATGACCTTCTCAGCCCTATAGACTTCACCGCTTTCAGCAGTGACTTCCCATACACCTTTTTTATTTTTAAGTCCTACAACTTTTACTTCTGTTAAAACATCTACTTCTAATGCTTCAAGCTCCATACGTAATACATCTAATACACTGTTAGCTTGTTCTGAACGTGGATAAACTTTCGTCCCTTCAATTAAAGGCTGTATCCCTAATTCTTTGAAAAATGCTTCTGTCTTTGCATAATCAAATGCCTCGATTGGCCCAAAAATTGCTTTTTGACTACTACTATGAAAATGCTCTGGTTTTAAATTGGTATTACTGACGTTACAACGTCCATTTCCTGTGACAAGTATTTTTTTACCAATACGATTTAAACGTTCTAATATGAGTACACTTTTTCCTGCTCTTGCTGCTGCAATGGCGGCCATCATACCAGAGGCGCCGCCACCTATGATTATAATATCATTCATAAATTATTCCTTTCTAAACAGACAATAAGGCTACCTACTGGTAGCCCTAGCTTTGTTCATGTCCTTGTAATATATGATCTATATAATTTTTGTCTTTTATTAACTTCTCTTTTTCATCTTCCGTAATACGCCATCCTCTTTTAAGTCCAGCTGGAAGTGCGCCTCTAAGAGATGGGTCTATTTCTATCTCACTGGAATGACCTTTACTATCTGTAATATACAGTCTTCCTTCTATATCAAGTTTTAATTCATAGACATCCTTTTTATCATTTTTAACTACTTTTTCTAAAATCACCTTGGCATCACTAAATGTTATAAGCTCATAATCTGGATAATGTGCCTTAATGGTTTTTTCGTCTTCTCCAAAAAGTGCACCACCAGGAATTTGAACCTTCTCAATTACTTTTCCAGATTCATTAACATTTTGCACTATGACCTCT
>CALGWE010000767.1:0-1870 GCA_937935915.1 uncultured Clostridia bacterium | reverse complement strand
CCACCCACATTTTTCACATCATCATAATAGTCAATTCCTTCAAATGGAATCCCAAACATCTTTGCAGAGCAAAATGCTTGACGATACAACTTATCCGTAAATAGCCAAAGGTCATAATTCATATCTAAAATCTTATTAGTCTTTTCATCAAATACAAATCTTGTATGGTCAAATACGATATGTTGAACGATTTTTTTCTTTGTGCCTTCTAATCCAACAAAATTCAAATAGTCTTTGAGTGCATTTGGTAATGCTTCAATTTCTTCTCGTGTATAAACTTTATCCTCTTCTCTTTGCTCCTGCGCGCGCTGTTTCATCACTTTTGTAAAACGACTGTGTTCTTTGGAACAACTACTATTCCAATATACTAAAACTAGGGCTATAAAACCTAAAATCACACCCAAAATGATTAAACCAATTTGCTTCATCTGTCTCTCTCCTCTATATCTATCTACAATCCCTTTATAATTTTTCTGGTATATAATTAATATTAGCGCGTCTTGCCTGACTACATAAATCTTTTACTTTTAGTTCATAGCTTTTGCCATCTTTAATAAAATGTGTACCACATTGTCTAAACTCAAAAGATACGCCTTGCCTGATGCACTGCTGACGAATATCTAATACCCAGTCATAGTCTAATGGCCTCGCCATTTTATCTGACTCACCACCTACTACTACAAATTCCATACCTTTTAAATACTTTTCAATATTAATTTTCTCAATCAAAGGCTGAGCAGTAATGCCTTTATGCTTAATAGGTAGCTCTTTAAAAATGCCTAGCTTATAATCCGCATTTTTTTGGTTTTCTATGGTACAGCTTACCACTACATTTTCATAGCCATCTCCCCAATCTTCAGGGATACACTGCATAAAACGGTCAATGCGTTTAGTTAGAAATAAAAAGGTGCAGTCGCTACGTTCTTTAATCATCTGCCAACATTCCTTTCTCCATTCATCTGCTTCTTCTAATAGAAAGTCAGATTGAAAACAGAGAAAATGAAATCCAGACTTCATTTTATAATTCCCGTTTTTTAATCTAGCAGTAGGCTTATCAAAGTCCTTTGTTTTTATAATGTTACTGGTATCCACGCCTCGTTTGGCATCTCCCTTATGAATATAACAGTGCAGACACCCTTCACTACATTTCTTACATCCTCTCCAAGGATTCCATACTCCCATATTGTCTCCCTCGCCTCTTCTTTTCCAGTTATCTCTTGCATCCTAAAAACTATAATCCCATTAGTATTTATCATCGTATCCTTTATCCAATCAATCTATACGATATAATACTTATTTTTCACCCAAGGCCTACTTCTTTTTTCATTGATATCCCCCTTGTTAATTATCTTTATTTTCAATTAATTATATCAATAATTCTGAGCTTCGTCATTTCGCAGTCAAATTCTCTATAAAAATCATGAACTGATCTATCTCATTAAATAAAAAGAACTGGTTACACTCCCTTGTGTACCAGTCCTTTATAACTTACCCTTTTTCATATAATTACTACTACTCCAAATAACAAGCATCTGTTATGACATTTTCTCTAAATCGTGAAACATGCTCTTCTAAATGCTTTAATGTTTGCTCTGAAATATTACTTGTCATATGATACATAAAAAATGGTCCATATAATTCCATGGCATACACCTCTGGCGTTCCCTCTTTCATATATCCCATTTGAATTAAAGCTGCAAACATTTTTGACATACTTTGTATTGGTGAATCAATAAATAATTCCTTATATAAAGCTGCAATTTTAGGATTTTTGTATTGCTCCACAATGAGTAACTTGCGAAATAGTGTAATCCACTCATCTGTAGTCTGAAAGCGAAACATATCCATACAAATCCCTTCAATATCTTTC
>CALGWE010000766.1:0-1748 GCA_937935915.1 uncultured Clostridia bacterium | reverse complement strand
TATTCCTATTTTAATAATTAAAGATGTCCAATCAAATGTTAAATAAATTGCTGAAGTTCCATCTGCTCCCCCAATAATTCCTATACTGGATGATATGTGACCTTGGCAGCCTGTTAATAATGTCATGATTAGTCCACTTGCAATTACTTTTTTCTTTATGATGTACTCCCTTATCTTAGTCTATTATATAATAACTCTTTTCCTTTTTGAGATACTGCAATACTTGTTAAAACTTGATTTTCTTTATTCTTTAATACAATAATATTGTTCTTATCATTTTGCTTATTATAATCAATATAAGTTTTAGCCTTATATAGTAATCTCCCCTCAATAAATATTATTTCTTCATTCTCAAAACATAGTATCCGTTTCATACTTATATAGCACAAAATACTCATTATTAACATACTTGCACTACATGCTATACTGCCTTGTATGGCATAAACCACATTACCTACTAAACCAATTAAGCATATAATAGAGCAAATCATATCTAACTTACCAACAATGAATAAATAATGGCATTTTCTTGTCCATTTAAAATGAATACTTCTTACTAATAAAATGACACAAAGTACTATTACCCATAAAGAACCTATTTTCCATGTTGCCTCCATTATAGCGTTTATAAGTATCATATAATCTTCCTCCTTCTTTTATATATTACCTTCTGCTATATCTAAAGCCCCATTCCTTTCACTCTTGCTTGTCATCTCATTAGTAACTAAGTAATTTATTATTACATTCTTGTTATGTCTCATATTATTAAAACTTTTAAATATTCTATATCCATTGTATCATATTTTTTACTTTCAAGTAACATGACAAAAGTGCCATGAAATCACCTTCATCATTTCATAGCACTTTTATCATGATTGATTCTTTATTTTGTATACTCATCTATGTGGAATATTGCCCTTACAAAATTATTGATTCCACTACGTATTGCCATAAAGTCATGATTTGCTCCACCGATTGTATACCAAATATGCTCTGTATCATTATCTGTTAAAATCTTATGATAAGATACTGGGAATCCACCTACTATATTATCCTCTGTTCCACAACAAACGATAAATACATATGGCAAATACTCTGGATTACTTATCTTTAAATCCTTCTCTGACATCTGGCCTTTATGAATCATATTACTATCTTCTCCTGGTACTACCCCTGGTGCTGGGGCAATGGCCATCATATAGCCAAAAAGGTCAGGTCTTTTAACACCTATGTAAAGCGTCTCACGTCCACCCATTGAAAATCCTGCAAGTGCTGTATTTTCTCTGCCTGTTAAAATTGAATAATGTGCTGCTATATAAGGCATTAAATCATCTACAAGATCATTGATAAAGTTATCATAGCCCGCTGTCCCTTCATCAGAAAATGAAGGTGGCCTGCCATTTGTACTTGCATACATATTTGGAAATACAACTATCATTTCTTTTGCTACACCTTCAGCAATTTGATTGCCTACAATATTTTTAATAGCATGTTGCTCTTCTACCATAGAAAATTCGTCACCAAAAATGCCATGTAATACATATAATACAGGGTATTTTTTAGAAGGTGTATAATGAGCTGGTAATAAAATATTAAAACCACGTTCATTTTGGGTTGTACTTGAATAATAAGTATGATGTGATAGCTCTCCATAAACTACGTTAGGTTTAACTTCTGAATGTGCAGTAGGACAATGTTCTTCGATTTTAATATTTTTCATATAAAGCGCTGTCATTTGTTTCATAAAT
>CALGWE010000765.1:0-1747 GCA_937935915.1 uncultured Clostridia bacterium | reverse complement strand
GGTAGTGGTGGGTTAGAGGATACCTGTGGAGTAATTTCCTGAGAGGCTTAGTGAATAGAATTAAAGCGCTCTTAGGGAAATTGTCTGAACGAACGGAGTGAGTGAGTTTTGACCGTTGCTTTAATTCTATTTACTTAGCCTCTCATAAATTACGGAAGGAGTATCCTCTAACCCACCACTACCTCAGCGGACCTATTTTGCGACACCTTCTTTTCCAGTTTCTTACATGGTTAAATTTTTGATTTCTCTCACTAAATCTTGGCCACTGAGGTGGTTGTGGACGTGGATACGGCGGAGTTTTGTGGGGTAGTCGGTGAATCTGCCTGGGGTGGCTAGATCGGTGATTTGGAGATTTACGCCGATGTCGCTGCAGACTTGTCTGGATTTCTTGGAGTTTTTAAATTCTGGGTAACATAGGACTTTAATATCTCTGGTGCCTAAATGATTTTCGATGGTTTCAAAGGATTTAGTGATTTCTAGTAGGAGTTCGTTTTCTCCTAATTTACTCATATTACAATGACTATAGGTATGACTTTGTATATCTATGAGGCCACTTTTCTCCATTTCTTTTGCTTGTTCCCATGTAAAGTGATTGTTAGCTGTTGTTTGCTGACCTACTACTTTAGTTGGTACGAAGAAAGTTGCTTCAATGCTTTTGTCCCTTAGTACGGGATAGGCATTTATATAATTACTTTCATATCCATCATCAAAAGTAATCAGAATTGGTTTCTTAGGCAATCCACCTTTTCCTTCTTTATAATGCATATAGTCTACAAAGTTAATAGGTGTATAGCCTTCATTTACTAAGGTACTTAATTGACTTTTAAATTGCTCGACAGATACTTGTGCGCTATTGTCTTTTACATTGGTAACGATATCATGATACATGAGAATTGGCACGTAATCTCTTTTATATATTGGCTTATCGTTTTTTTGAAAGTTTTTTGCTTTTCTACTTGAGCGTTTGTCTACTTCTCTTTTTAAATTAAGCTTTAATAAATATTCCCTTTTGCCTACTAGTTTATCTTTTTCATTGTAGACTACAAAACGTATGGTGTGATAAGTTGTGTCAAAGTCTTTTGGATCAATTTCAAATTTGGCTGGACTCGCATATGAAATACCGTAGTATGCATCATCTATTTTACACTCTACGCGTCCTTTTCCTTTTGCCATTTCATAATAAACGGGCGTCTTTTGACTAAGTACAGCGATTTTATCGATATATGTCTTTTGGTTGTTTTTTAATAAATAAAATCCACCAGTACTTGCCATGATTGTAGGTACATAACAAATCATTAAACATAATATAATAGTACGTAGGCTAATTTTTATTTTTACCCCCTTAGATTTTCTCATAATACTCCCCCTTTATATTCTTTATTGCATATGATGTGCTAAAATATATCCTGTAAGATTATACACCAGTCATATGGTCATTATGATTACACTTTAATTAAATTTAAAATACTTTATAAATATAGGAGTTATTATGCCTTACAGACACTTAGGAGAAGATGCTTTCGATGATGAGAAGTATCTTAAAGCACTTAATTATTTTCAAAAAGCCTATCATTTAGGTGATCGCAGTAGTGAACTTTTATTGGACCTGGCACTCACTTATGAAGCTTTGGGTAATGATGAAGAAGCTCTTAAAGCTTTTCAGGAGCTAATCGAAGTAGATCCTGATGAATGCCGTGCTTACTATGGCATTGGTAGTATTTTAGATGAGCGTAAAGATTTAAAAGCA
>CALGWE010000764.1:0-1958 GCA_937935915.1 uncultured Clostridia bacterium | reverse complement strand
AAGACGCTATAAGGAGCTTATGAGACTTCCTTATAGCGTTTTTGTTTTTTGTTATTCATTTTTAAATTCAGATTTTAGAATAGAGTAAAATAATCTATCCACATATTGACCATTCATATAAAAGAAATCGCGAAGTGTACCTTCATAAGTGAAACCACATTTTTCAATAACTTTTTTAGAAGGAAGATTGATAGATTTATGGCAGATTTGTATTTTATGTAAGCCTATTTTATTAAAACCATATGCAATAAGCGCTTTAGTAGCTTCTGTAGCTAACCCACGACATTGAAAAGCCTTTCCAATGCAATATTCAATTTCGGCAAAATGATTATGATCATCTACTAAAAAGAAAGCAATCTGTCCTATACATTCATTATGTCCCTTTAAAGTAATTGCCCAACGATAGTAATTAAGTTTATTATAGCCACTAATATATTGATCAAGAAGCGTTTTAACTGCATCCCTGGTTGTATAAACAGGCTCACTATACATACTTTGAATGTCTTCATCAGCCACCCAATATTTTAGCATTGCAATATCATCAGCATAAACGAAAGGTCTAAGTATAAGCCGATCAGTTTCAATTAATTGACTTCCTACATGTGTTAACATAACAAAACCCCCTTCTATAAAAATAACCTCAGTAAGGTTATATTGAATAATTCACTATAAGTTTGTATATAAGCATATACGAAATATTCTATTATTTCAATAAAAAGCCATCTGCCAAGCATAAATTCTATAAAGTGCATAAAAAGCTTGTACCAAACACCAAAAAAGTTATTAAAATATAAACTATCCATATACTTATAAAGTAAGTAACTTCTCTACAAAACTTGATAATTCCCATTTTACCACTACAAATTCTCGCTGCGACAAAAGTCAACATAAAGAAATAATGAATTTTCCACCCACCATACTTGCAAACTCCCATTTTCTCTAACCTTCAACCGCAGCAGGGATAAGGATAAAGAAAAGTGTAAGTATAAATATAAGTATAAGGAGAATACACAATAAGGAAACGAAGTTTCCGTATCTACTCCAACGCCCCCAGGGGTCTTGCCGTAAGGCAGCCCAACCCTTAAGTTTTTTACGAAAAAGAAGTGTGTATAAGTGCATAAACAAATTTTCTCTAACCTTCGACCGCAGGGAGGGTTAAGGAAAATTTCGTTTATGCACTTATACACACGCCCTCTACCAAGCAGTAAAAACTAAAAGGTCAGGCGCACTCACGTGCAACCCGACCCCTAAAAATTTTTACTGCATATCGTTTCTAAATACGCTACCACAGCCATTGCCACAGAAGCAGCAGAAAACAATAATAGCGATGATAATCCAAATCCAAGTATTATTATTACCGCAGCCATCAAATAAGCCACCAAAGTTACAACCATTATTGCAGCTACCGCCCCAGAATACTAATATAAATGCAGCAATGATGATAATCCACCAAAAATTATTATCTAAACATCTAAGATCTTCCATGATATTGCCTCCTATATAAATAAATATTTAACGCATTATTAACAAACAGAATAAAAATATAATGAATAGTATAATTAACCAATTAGAATTGCATGAGTTACAACTACAAGCTAAAAGTAAGCTTCCAAATATGACGAGTACTGGTAAGAGCCATGCGGTGTTGCTAGAACAACAGTTACTAAGTTGAGCGTTGTTGCATTGATTATTGCAGCAGTTATAGTTGTTATAACCATTGCACATAAAGTCGTCGCAACAACCATAAGAACCAGACATATTTGACCTCCTTATAGTGTAATATTTTAAATAGCTTCAAATGAAGAATAAGTAGATAGTAAAGTAAAAACAAGAAGTGTTATTCTTCATTAACATAGTATGATGTATGGAAAAAAATGTTACAGGTGATAAAAAATTTTTTAAAAAGTAAAAAATTCAAATTATTTTTTGTTGACATATAGTATTCAATTGTATACAAT
>CALGWE010000763.1:0-7259 GCA_937935915.1 uncultured Clostridia bacterium | reverse complement strand
TAAATCAGGTAAAACGTGTCCATTTCCAAGATCATGCCATACTATATATTAGATAAATAGAGAAGGAGTGTATAGTTGTGCATGTTGGGGACATTGTGACACGTAAGTCTTATGCTAATGATATTAATTTCATTATACAGGAGATTAAAGAGGATCAGGCAGTTTTAAGTGGTGTTGATTTTAGATTAATTGCTGATGCCAAGCTCAGTGATCTTGAAGAAGTCTCAATCAGGTCCCCCTTGATGTTTGGAAAAATTAAAAGACATATTAAAGATGGGGTATTAGTTAATCCTTATACAACACTCAGTGATGAAGCGTTTGTAGAAGGAGAAGAAGATGTAGAAGATGAAACAGAGGAGGAGCTGTTAAGGGGAAAGTGTTTTGGAAAGGTACTTCATATAGACGCCAATACTTTTTATTTAGAGCAGAGCTTAAGACAATATGTGAAATTAGGTGTTCCAGCTATAGGGGTAAGTGTCTGGCATATAGGAAGAAGCGTTGCCGCTGTTGGCCCAGCAGAAAGTAAGGTAGAAGTTACAAAAGCAATAAGCAGTATGGCAAGAGCTATAAAATAAGGATTTTTATGGGTAAAGCCTAGGATATAATGACTCGCTAATGTTAAAAGACCACTGCATTCTAAAATGCCACCGATTAAGAAAAGTGCAATAATAAAGACTAGGGAATCGAGTATAGGCAAACCATTTAAGAGTGCCATGGCATCTGTCTTATAGGAGAGTAGTAAGAGACCTCCAAAAAATAAAGAAATATAGGCAATAGAGATATTGAAAAAAGGTCCCATGCTAATGCCGATAATATAAAGTATAAATAAAATGAGTGGTAGTTTAACTTCTTGCCAAGGTACTTGAGGCTTTACTGTAAAAGGCATAATCCGGTTGTGGTTTGAAAAGTATTTATACCAAATGTAAGTATAGCTAGATAGGCCCAGTGCAAAAATGAGACAAGGAATAAAGAGCTTACTTAGAAAGTCAAATAGTGTAAAATCTGTATATAAGCTCAGTACCACAGCTGGTGTATCCGCCCAAGGCAGAGGTGCTCCACCAATATTGGAACCAATAATAATACTCACAAGAAGAGGAATAGCTGGCAAATCATACTCAATGGCCATATAGAGTGCCATGTAGGTAAAAAGTAAGACAACAGTTAAATTATTCATAAAAAGAGAAGTAATATACATAAGTATTGGAATGGCAATCATAATCAGTGTGCGATTACCTTTTGTAAGTTTAATAAAATGATAGCCAATATAGTCAATTAAAGATAAATGTTTAAAAATCTCGGTAAATAATGAAAGGACAATAATGAGTATAATGATTTCAGAAGGAAATTCCATAAAAGCCAGATGAGCATCAAATAACTGCATGCTACTTCCTAATATAAGTAGTAAACCAGCACCTACAAAGGTAATGGCAATACGATGCTGTGTAAAAAAATCATAAAGAGATAAATAGCTAAAGTAATAAGTAGGACCACCAATAGGATTCACCCCCGTATAGGTTATAATAATAGTTTATTAGCCTGTAAGTAGATTATTGCTGAGAAGATAATATAAAGTGTGTTGACATTCAGAAAATTCTGTAATAGAATTGGGAATGCAAATGGTTTGCAATTAGAGAAGATGAAATGGAGGGGGTATAATGAAACACAATAAAGTTATAGCGGCTATACTTGCTACAATTTTAATTGTGGGTCTTTTGTGTTCTACGATTTTTATCATCGAAAATGCACATCATACATGTACTGGATATGCGTGTCCAATCTGTGAGGAAATTGCCCAGGCAGAGCAATTTATTTCAAACATAAAATTTATGCCGACAGTGTTAGTTGCATTTACAATTCTAAGTGTATTTGCGCTAATAAGAGCGGTATTTAAAGTGTTGTACGTTCAGAAAAATACCCTTATTTCCCTAAAGATAGAAATGCTGAATTGATCTCCTAATCATAAGACAAGATATCACCTGATTGTCTCAGGTTTATTGTGTGTGCTTATTTTTATGATTTGGGAGGTTTTTTTATGAAAAAAAATAGAATATTAGCCATAGTTTTAGTTCTTGCAATGAGTGTTATGATGTTTGCCGGTTGTGGTAGTACAGAAGCTATGAATAGTACGAATAAGAAATATAGTATTGTATGTACCACATTTTCACAATATGATTGGGTGAGAGAAATTATAGGAAGTCATACAGAAGCATTTGAACTGACATTACTTCTTGATAATGGTGTAGATCTTCATAGTTATCAGCCAACAGCAGAAGATATTGCCAAGATTTGGGCTGCAGATTTATTTGTTTATGTAGGTGGTAAATCTGATGGATGGGTGGAAGATGCTTTAGCAGAAGCAACGAATAAGGAGATGCAGGTTGTTAATATGCTTGAAGCACTTGGTAATCAAGTGAAAGAAGAGGAAATAGTAGAAGGTATGGAAGCTGAGGAAGAGGAAAGTGAAGAAGGAGAAGAGGAAGAGGGACCAGAAGGGAAATCATCATTGGAGAAGGTTTGAAAATATATGAAATAGGTTATCTCCCACAGCAGACTATGGTTCAAAAGGACTTTCCAGCCACTGTTTGGGAGGTGACGTTGTCTGGCAATATAGCGCATCTGGGGAGGAGACCGTTCTATAGCAAAAAAGAAAAGCAATTGGCGGAAGAAAAGTTAAAAGAGCTTGGTATGTGGGAGCTTCGTAAAAAGTGCTATCGCAATCTTTCAGGTGGACAGCAGCAAAGAACACTCCTTGCAAGAGCATTGTGTGCCACAACAAAAATCATAGTTTCTTTGGCATAAAAGAGCAGTATATGAAACAAGAAATAGCAAAACAATTTATACAGCCAGGAGGTGAGTAAAAGTGTCAGATATTATAAGTAAATTGCAGTTTTATCTGGCTTACCCATTTGTGCAGTATGCACTTATTGTAGGGGTGCTTATTGCATTTTGTTCATCCCTCCTTGGCGTAACACTTGTATTAAAACGTTTTTCTTTTATTGGGGACGGCTTATCTCATGTAGCATTTGGTGCCATGGCAATTGCCACAGTTTTTAAGCTTAATAATAACACAGTACTCATTATGCCTATAACAATTGCCGCAGCTATTTTACTACTTAGAACAGGGCAGAATACAAAGCTAAAAGGGGATGCTGCTATTGCCATGCTTTCAGTAGGTGCCTTAGCAATAGGGTATCTTATATTAAACATTTTTTCTACATCGGCTAATATATCGGGAGATGTATGTTCAACATTATTTGGCTCTACATCTATTTTGACTTTGACAAATGGTGAGGTGAAGCTATGTGTCATTATGTCCCTTTTAGTAGTGATGTTTTTTTGTGTATTTTATAATAGAATATTCACCGTAACTTTTGATGAGAATTTTACCAAGGCTACTGGGAAGCAGGTGGAGCTTTATAATTTAATCATAGCAGTCATTACAGCAATCATTATAGTCCTTGCAATGAATTTAGTAGGTTCATTACTCATTACGGCACTTTTAATATTTCCAGCCTTATCTGCAATGCGCATTATGTATAGCTTTAAAGGCGTAGTCATCTACTCCGCCATATTATCCGTAATGGGCGCATTAGTAGGTATGTTAATCTCTATTTTATTTTCAACACCTGTTGGTGCCACTATTGTTGCTATAGATATCATCATATTTTTAATGAATTGTTTAATTGGGAAATTCATTGTAGAAAAATAAATTCATAAGAAAAGCTTCAGAAGGCATAGGATAAAAGTAGAGTGTAAAATAATAGAGAAATCAAAAGTTTAAGGGAGAGACGTCCATGAGTTCATTAGAGCCTGAGGCTAAAGAGGTATGTATTCAAAATGCTAAGCCGCCACTTATTTTTCAGGTGCCACCTGAGGAAGGGCGAAAGCGGCTAGAAGAAGCACAAGATGCACCTGTTTTTAAATATCCGGCTACTATTAAAAAGTTAGATTTTACCACAAGTGAGTGGGGATGTGTAACGGTTTATTTTGTAGTACCAGAAGAGGTATGTGGTATGCCTCATGTGATTTATTATATTCATGGTGCAGGATGGGTATTTGGGAGTTTTCATACTCATGAAAAATTAGTAAGGGAATTAGCAGCTAGAACCCACTCAATAGTGGTATTTCCAGAGTATTCCCGTTCACCAGAAGCCAGATATCCTACAGCGATTAATCAGTGTTATGATATCTTATGCCAATTGCCTTGTGTCCTTGATGAGGTAGGGCTTAAAGGCAATTTAAGTCACTTAACTGTAGCAGGAGATAGTGTAGGTGGCAATATGGCCACAGTCATGACGCTTTTAGCCAAAAAGCAAAATGGCCCTAAAATTCATAAACAGCTGCTGTATTATCCAGTGACAGATGCTAGTTTTAATACATGTTCCTATCGTCAATTTGCTACAGATTATTATTTGTATCGTGCAGGGATGATGTGGTTTTGGAATCAATATGCACCAAATAAGTGGGAGCGATGTGAAATTACCGCTTCACCTTTACGGGCTACTAAAGAAGATTTAAGAGGCCTACCAGAAGCTATGATTTTAAATGGAGAAGCTGATGTGTTAAGAGATGAGGGACAAAGTTATGCCACTAAGCTAAGAGAAGCAGGAAATAAAGTGACTTCCTTACGTTTTCAGGCGATGATTCATGACTTTGTCATGTTAAATGCTTTAGATCAAACACAGGCTTGTAGGGCTGCTATGGATGCATCTGTAGAATGGATTAATCGAAAAAATAGAGAGTAAAATGTCACAAAATGGCTCGGGCACTTGGTCCCTACTAGCTACACTCTCCGTAATCTGTGATGCTCTAAGCTTGATAATTAAAGAAACGGCGAGAAACTTGCTTCACTGCGTTACGCTTCAAACACTTCGCCTAAAACCTCTTTAATTATCTTCACTAAGAGCATCACCAGATTACTTCGAAGGTAGACTAGCAGTGACCAAGTGTCCGAGCTATCTTTTTGGACATAAGAAGGAATACATAAAGGCTTGCATCAAAGAGAGAGAAGATGCAAGCCTTTATCATTTTATTTGTGATACATATGTATAAATTTATTTCGCTCAAGAGTTGCCATGTAAGTGACTACACGGTCCAGCATTCTATCCTTTTCATTAGGAAAGTGTTGCTGCATAATTTGCACAATGTCATAAACTGTATGTTCATTGGTCATGCTTTGCCAAACTTTACTACCATAAGTATCTAAGGCAATATGACTAATACGTGGTTTATGGAAAAATTTTTGAGCGATAGTGTTATAAAACCCTTTATGTTCTATATCAATTTCTACCATGCCATCTTCACGAACACGCCAAGGACGGTGAGATACTGGCATAGGAATTTGTTCTAGGTAATTTCGAGATATTTTTTTTTGTTTCATTTATTAAGCCTTCTTTTTAGTGTTCCTTGTAATGTAGTAAATCATAATCGCTACGAAAATCGCAAAGAAGATGCAGCCACCCATATTACCAAGATCAATGCCATAGTTCGTTAAGTTGATTTTTTGATCTAAACCGAAAACAGCAAAAACAGCAAGAAGGATACCTACTAAACCTTCTCCAGCAATCATACCAGAAGAATATAAAATCCCATTACTAACGAGTTTTTCTTTTTTCTTCTCATTCTTAGCATGACGTTTTTCAAAGAATAATCTGATTAAACCACCTACCATAATTGGTGTAGAAAGGTGAATTGGTAAGTAAAGACCAATGGCAAATGGTAATACAGGAATACCAATAATTTCAATGAAGATTGCAATAAATACGCCGATTAATACAAGTCCCCAAGGAAGGTTCCCGTTCATAACGCCTTCAACTACCATTTTCATTAAAGTCGCTTGTGGTGCTGGAAGCTGAGCAGAACCATATGTCCAAGCATTATTGAATAAGTAAAGTACAGCACCGATTGTTAAACCTGAGCAAGTTACCCCGATTAATTCACCAATTTGTTGGCGATATGGTGTAGAACCGATGATATAACCTGTTTTTAAGTCTTGAGAAGTATCCCCAGCAATAGCAGCGATGATACAGATAATTGTACCAATACAGATTGCTGTAGTCATACCATTAATGCCTACGTTACCTGTTGCTTTTAAGAGTGTTGTGGCAATTAATAAAGTAGCAATAGCCATCCCAGATACTGGGTTATTAGATGAACCTACAAGTCCAACCATACGTGCTGAAACAGTTGCAAAGAAGAAACCGAAGATTACGATTAATAGAGCTGCTACTGGTCCGATTGGAATAGATGGGATAAGGCATAATGCAAGAATTAGTACAGCAATACCGATTACCAAATACTTCATAGGAAGGTCTTTGGCTGTACGTTCGCTGCCGCCAGCATGTCCAAATCCTTTGATTGCTTTAGTAAAGGTAGAAACAATGAGTGGCAGTGATTTAATTAAGCTTAAAATCCCACCAGCTGCAACGGCACCAGCCCCGATGTAACGTACATAACTTCCCCAAAGTGTCCATGTGTCAAGTGTATTTAAGGGTTCTGTAGCAGGGAATAAGATTGTATCGCCACCAAATAAAACCATCATTGGCATAATGACAAACCAAGCAAGTGTTGCACCACCTAATAAATAAGAAGAAACACGTGCGCCACAGATATAACCCACCCCAAGTAAAGCAGGTAAAACATCTATCCCGATGCCAGAACCTTTATAAGATTTAATAGACCAATCTACTTCACTTGGGAATAAGCAAAGACCATCAGCGATGAATTTGTAAACGCTAGCAAAACCTAAACCTGTGAAAACAAGTTTTGATTTTTCTCCGCCTTCTTCACCAGCTGCAAGAACTTCAGCACAAGCTGTTCCTTCTGGGAAAGGAAGTGTACCATGTTCTTCAACGATTAACGCGGTGCGAAGTGGAATCATAAATAAAATCCCAAGAAGTCCACCACAAACTGCGATAAATGTGATAGTTAAGAAAGAAGGTGCAGCAATATTACTGTCTTCAGCAGCCCACATAAATAGAACTGGTAATGTAAAAATCGCACCTGCGGCAACTGATTCACCGGCAGAACCAATTGTCTGTACCATATTGTTTTCTAAGATAGAATCTCGTTTAAGAATAACGCGGATAAGCCCCATAGAGATAACTGCTGCTGGAATAGAAGCAGAAACTGTCATACCTACGCGTAAACCGAGATAAGCATTAGCACCGCCAAATACTACGGCAAGAATAATACCAAGAATTACAGATGTCACTGTGAATTCAGGGATTACTTGATCCGCAGGAATAAACGGTTTAAAA
>CALGWE010000762.1:0-2107 GCA_937935915.1 uncultured Clostridia bacterium | reverse complement strand
CATTTGCCATTTCTTTAAGATTTCTGGCTGCTCTAATAAATATTTTGCTTCTACAATAAGATCCATAAAGTCCACACAGTTATTTTCTTTTAAATAACGTGTATAAGTATTTAAAAGTTGTACACCATATTTTTTTATAAAACCTGAGGTACTATCAGACCCTATATGCTTTAAGGGTTCACGATTTTTAAAATAATCATCATGTACGAGGCGGTAATTATAGCGGTCTTCCACTGGCATGCTTAAACTATGCCTCTTTATATTCTCAAAGTAACTCGTTAACGATGGATAGTATAAATTGTCATCATTTAAGCCATTTTGGGCAATAATCTTTTTAAGGATTTCTAAAGTATCTGTTTCATCAATTAATGTACATGGAAAAGTAAAATGGGAAGCTGCTTTTTCTTCATTAATTAAACCATAGCAAAAAGAGTGAAAAGTTTTCACTGTCATATCTTTGCTTTCCTTAGGTAAATAAAAAGCAATACGTTCGCGCATTTCTTTAGCGGCCTTATTGGTAAAGGTTAAACAAAGTATTTGCTCTGGCAAAATTCCATTTTTTACTAAGTTAGTCGTACGCATAGCAATAACCTTTGTTTTTCCTGTTCCTGCAGGTGCTAAAACAAGTAAACTTTTATCGATTGTCTCTACTGCTTGTTTTTGCATGGTATTTAAATTCATCAAATCTTGTGCAAACACAGTTGTCACCTCATTTCTCTTTAAAAGATTATACCATAGAATTTATTGCGTCACCTTTTTTTTCATAGTATCATTAGTAAAGTAGCAAACTACTATTATATAGAGCGGAGAATAAACATGAATCAATTAATTACAATTATGCACAATGCATTTTCAAATAATACTTTTATTAGCGCGACTTTAAGTAATCCACGTAAAGCCGCAGATCCAAAAAAGGTTACCATTAAACCTCTTCTTTTAAATGAAGTATTAAAACTTCAATTTACAACTTATAAAGATAATAAAGCGTATCATGAAAACTTAAACCTTGAAGAAAGCGTCAGTACACTTGAAGGCTATGGTAATATGTTTAAACAAATTCAGCTTTTTACTGAAACTGCTGATTACCAAGCACTTATTAATAAAAAGGGAGAAGCTAACATTAAACGTAAGGCACCTAGTCAAAAAATGCCTGCTTCTTTTTCTCATAATAGACAAAAAAATTATATCTTAGACACGAAAGATTCAATTCCTTTCTTACAAGCTTTAGGCTTAATGGATGAAAATGAAAAAATCAAACCATCTAAATATGATAAATACAAACAAATCAACCGTTACCTTGAAATCATTGCGGATTCAATGAATGGTCTTACTGCAAATCCTATTCGTATCATTGACTTCGGTTGTGGTAAATCTTATTTAACATTTGCTTTATATCACTATTTAACTGTGATTTTAGGTAAAGAAGTACAAGTTGTAGGTCTTGATCTTAAAGCTGACGTTATCGCATTTTGCCAAGACCTTGCAGATAAACTTGGTTATTCAAACTTAAAGTTCCAAGTAGGTGACATTGGTAAATACACAACAAATCAGCCAGTTGATATGGTCGTTTCACTTCATGCTTGTAATACAGCTACAGATGCTGCCCTTGACAAAGCCATTGGTTGGGGTGCAAAAGTAATTTTAGCCGTGCCTTGTTGTCATCATGAAGCCTATACACAAATCGAAAACGAATCACTTAGCTCAATCTTTAAACACGGCATCTTAAAAGAACGTATTGCTGCCCTTATGACAGATGGCTTACGTGCTCAAATGTTAGAAGCTTGTGGTTATAAAGTAGGTGTCATCGAGTTTATCGATATGGCGCATACACCAAAAAACATTTTAATTAAGGCTATTTTAAAAGATCGTCCAAACTTCTCTAAAGAAGCTTATGCAAAATATCGTGAAACTGCCGAGGCGCTTCATCTTTCACTTGCACTTGAAAATATGCTTAAATCTCAAAAACCTGAAATGCAAGCATTTGAAAATGCACAAAAAGAGATGAAATAAGATGAAAAACATTTTAAATAAGCAGCATTTACTATTAGATATCGAAACAAACGGCTTAAGCCGAGAAAAACATCATATTGTATGTATTGGCGTAACT
>CALGWE010000761.1:0-1513 GCA_937935915.1 uncultured Clostridia bacterium | reverse complement strand
AACCTAAATAAGCAAAGGCTAATTGTTTTGTATCATAAGATGCTGCAAGTTTTTCACCAAATACGCCATTTTGAATGAGCCATGAGAAACCAACTGCGTACCAGAAGAATGCATAAGCACCGAATGCTGTTGCACCAAATGTATTATTATGTTTGAAATCGTGAATAGAAGCCATAAGTTGTGCACTTGCGCCTAAGAAAATCGCCCAAGGAATAACGAATGATACGCCTGATGTAAGTCCTAATTTTTGTGATGATGCTACAAGTGTAATAATCGCAAGTCCAAATAAACCTAAAGCCGATGGATCTGCTGTTACAACTTTTACTTTTGTTTCGTTTGACATAAAATCCTCCTTAAAAAAATACTTATCTATAATAGCACAATTGTACTTCGTGTGTACATGGAGAACAATTGGAAAATTTAAGTTTTAATATTGGGAGGAAAAAGCTTTTTGTGATATATTGTGAAGTAGAAGGGGGTATGTAATATGACACATGAAGCATATGAACAAGCAGCAAGTTACTGGGAGAAGAAAGATTTAAATAGCGTGAAATTAGACAGGGAGCAGCTTTTAAAAGCGGTAGAAGCATATATTACCGCCAATGATACATGTGCTTTAGCTACAGGAACTGGGGAATTTATACGCTGTACACCTATAGAATATCTTTATGTAGAGGGTGCATTTTGGCTTTTTACTGAAGGTGGGGAAAAGTTTAAGGGATTAGAAAAAAACAACAATGTATGTCTTGCCATTTTTGATAAGTATGAAGGTTTTGGAAAGCTTAAAGGGATGCAAGTCACTGGCAAAGCAGAGCTTATTGAGCCTTTTACAGATACCTATATAAGAATAGCTGGCATTAAGAAGATTTCAGCCCAAATGTTACCTAAAATCCAAAAAATGCTGCACCTCATTAAAGTGCAACCTGAAAAAATAGAGTATTTAAATTCTGAGTTTAAAAAGATGGGATATGACAGCAGACAAAAGTTAATATTGGATAGCTCCCATTAAGGTAGATAGGTAGAAGTGATGTCATTGTAGGGAAGCAGAAAGAAGTGAGTGCATAAAGTTTATAAAATAAGAAATGGTCTATTAAATAGCTTAAGGTGTTTGATAGACCATTTTTAATGAAGTGGGAGTGCATACTATTAAATAATGTAGAATAGTATTTATAGTAGTTGAATCCTATAGAAAAATGGAATAGGTTATTTAAGAAAAAGGCTATAAGCATAATAAACCATATGAAGTAGTAAGTAGGTAAAAATATAAGTGTGGAGAAGTAGAATATGAATTTTAAGATATGGTTTAGGAAGTTATGCGTATGGTTGCAAAAGTTTAAGTTATCTCAAGTAAAAGTACGAATGGAGACTTGCTATAGGCGAATTCAATTAAGAAGGCACATGACATTAGAAATGGCGTGTTTACAGGGAAAGGGAAGTAGGGCCTATCAGCAAGATTACTTTGGTTTTTCAAAGATTAAAAAGCCTAAGCAAAGAGGGCAAAAAGACTATATAG
>CALGWE010000760.1:0-1785 GCA_937935915.1 uncultured Clostridia bacterium | reverse complement strand
ATTTTCTTTTTACCCATGGCACGACGTAAAATATCACTTCGTCCCAAGCTATATCCCGCAAGGTCTCGAACGATTTGCATTACCTGTTATATGGATAGGTAAGATTTTGATACTGGAATGTTAATTCCATTGTCTCCATCTTTTCCCCCCATTCACACCGTGCGTGAGAGTTTCCTGCTCACACGGCGTTCCATCAAACTTAGAATTACTAAATTACTGCGTTACCAACTATTTTTCGCAGTTTATTGATTTTCTTTAAACTGCTATCAGACAAATCTAAGATTTTTCTATAATACTCTATAACTTCATTATTTGTGGCGTGTATAAGTTTATGAACTGGTTTGATGACAAATATTAAATTTGAATATTCATCCGTTCCACCATCACTTATCATTTTAATATGGTGAACTTCCATATTATCAATCTCTAGAGGCTCTTTGGTAATACCACATACCCCTTGTTGTCCACAGTATAATGAAATTCTATTATCATTATATTCTTCACTTTTTCCTTTTACCGGATTCAGCATTATATATCTTAAAACTTCCATTCTTACTTGTGTAAGCTTATTATGAATAAGACTTCTGCCAAGCTCCGTATAATTACACACTTCTTGTGTAAAGAACAGAGGATTTCTATAGCTTACTCCTTGTATTGGATAAAGTGGTATGCCTGATACATAAATTGTTTTAAAATTAAATTTCTCATAGAATTTCTTGTATGCTTTGTTTTTAACTCCCTTCGTGGAGCCTTTATTTCTTGTGTTATTATATAGGACTCTTGATAGGTCGTACCCTATTCTATAAAAATCTTTACTAATACAAGTCGCCTTGCTGTAATAAAACTGCTGACCTAATACGGTTGCATTATACATATTGACAGTTTCAGCATTAGGATTTTTACCTATATATTTAATTTTTCTCGTTAAATCGTCTTTTATCTTATTTTTAGCTTTCTCACTCACATTGCTTTTTACTACATACTTTTTGCCTTTTTGTCTTACTCTAATTTCTAATCCTAAGAAATTAGAAGCGTTTCTTCTCAGATTAATCACCTTTGATTTATCCTTACTTATTTCTAAGTTCAGACGTTCTTTTAACCATTTCTTGGTTGCTATAAAGATTTTCTGAGCATCTTTGTAATTACGGCACATGATTTTAAAATCATCAGCATACCTAATGAGATACATTTCTTTCATTCCAGTATCCCTTAATGCTCGATATTTGTGTCCTTGTGATTTTCCTCTTCCTTTAATATCTCTTGTATAGTCATGCTTAGTTTCAAATGTTTCCCATTGGTCACTAATCCACCAGTCTAGTTCATTTAAAACTATATTTGATAAAAGAGGACTAAGGATTCCGCCTTGTGGTGTTCCTTTTTCAGGTATACCTTTGCCTTCTATCTCAGCTTTTAAAAGCTTTGATATGACACATATTAAGTTTTTATCCTGTATCCCCAATGTCCACAGTTGTTTAAGCAACTTTGCATGATTAACATTATCAAAGAAACCTTTAATATCTATATCTACTACATAGTGTAGTTTAGACATATTAATCAATTTATTATTTCTGGCTATGGCATGGTCTGTACTTCTATTTGGTCTAAAGCCATATGAGTGTGGGTGAAATTTAGCTTCTGCAATCGGCTCTAGAACTTGCTTAATACACTGTTGTATTAACCTATCTTCTATGGTCGGAATGCCTAACGGCCTCATATCACCATTTGGTTTGGGAATTTCTTTAAATTTAACCATCATTGGTTTGAAATTACTTAATCTATTTCTAA
>CALGWE010000759.1:0-1171 GCA_937935915.1 uncultured Clostridia bacterium | reverse complement strand
AATGATATTTATCTTTCAATCTCACAAATTCGTCGTTTTAATTTAAAGACAGGTGACTGGATAGAAGGAGATATGCGCCGTCCTAAAGAAGGCGAGAAGGCTGGTGCCTTACTTTATGTGCATAAAGTAAATGGGGACCGTCCTGAAAAAGCAAAATATCGTCCAAACTTTGAAACATTAACACCAGTATTTCCAACTTGTTCATTATTACTGGCTTCAAACTCTTCATTTAAAGAAGTTTCTCTTACATCTTTTGAAATCTCTTGCACTTCCCCTGAAGTTTCTTCTACTTCTTGTAAGAGTTCTTTTTCTTCTAATGCTGTTTCCTTTACCAAGTCGGAGTTATTATCTTGTAGACTAGCTATTAACTCACTTTTACGCATTTTATTTATATTTTTCATGCCTAGCGCTTTAGCTCTTTGCTTTAGTTCTGCTAAAGTCAACCCGTCTAAATCATTCATTCGTTAATAACTCCTTTAAAATAACTTAAAATTTTTAGTATGCTTAAAAATAAGGACAAAAACTACTGCCTGCTTACTTTTACAAATAAAAATAACAAGGCGTACCTTGTTATTCTGATTACAAAGTAAGACACGCGCTTTTGGTCACGTGCCTTATCTTTTCATAGTGTAACACACTTTTACTTTACATTTCAAGCCATGTTTATAAAATCACTGTATTATTGACAAATTTTAAGGTACTTGCTCTCTATCTCAGGTGCACTAATTGGTGTATCCCATAAAAAACCTTGTCCCATTTCACATCCTAGAGCGCTCATAATATCCATCTGCTCCTTACTTTCAATGCCTTCTGCAATCGTTTTTAGATTAAGGGTTTTGGCAATGGAAATAATAGCTTCTACAATAGAGCGATCTTGCACATTATCTGTAATCTCTTTTATAAAAGAAATATCTATCTTTAAATGATCAAAGGTAAACTTTTTCAAATAGCCAATTGAAGCATAGCCTGTGCCAAAATCATCTATGGAAATGGCAAAGCCTTCTGCTTTTAAGTCATCTATAGTCATTTGGGCCGCTATCACATCCTCCATCACAGCTGACTCCGTAATTTCTAATACGATGTATTTAGGTGGTATATTATACTTTCTAAGCACGTCTTTGATTTGCTGCGCTAAATTAGGATTTTTAAATTGAACTGCTGATAAATTCAC
>CALGWE010000758.1:0-2896 GCA_937935915.1 uncultured Clostridia bacterium | reverse complement strand
ATCTTTGGTAATTCACCTTTTTCATTAAGGTATCCTGCTTTTTCAGCTACACCCATAAGTGTCCCTAAAGTATCAAATAAATCTACAAATAAGAATGAAAATACTACAACGATAAAAGTAAAAATACTATCTGCACTACCAAAGATTTCACTAAACTTAGGTATTTTAAAGAACACTTCACCAAAACCATCAAATAAAGAGCTTTGTGCACTAAAGTTTGGTAATAATGAATAAACACCTGCTTCTACATCTACTTTATACCAACCAATTGCTTGTGCCCCAATTCCAAATACCCAAGTTGTTAAGATCCCAATTAAAATAGCACCTCTAACATTACGTTTCATTAAAACAACTGTTACAATCACACCAAGCATACATAATACAGCTTGTGGTGTAATCATATTTCCAAGACCTACTAAGTTGCTATTGTTATCAACTACAATATTAGCACCTTTAAGTCCGATAAAAGCAATAAACAAACCAATTCCTGCACTAACTGCTGCTTTCATACAACCTGGAATCGCATTAAAGAGCGCTTCCCTTACATTACATAAAGTTAAGATAATAAAAATTAAACCTTCTACGAAAACTGCTGCTAATGCAAATTGCCACGAATAACCCCAGTTTAAAACGACAGTATATGTAAAGAATGCATTAAGTCCCATTCCTGGTGCTAAAGCGAAAGGATAATTGGCTACAAGGCCCATAACAACACATCCAATAACAGCTGCTAAAATAGTTGCCACAAATACCCCATGTTGATTCATTCCTGCATCTCCAAGTATTTGTGGGTTAACTGCTAGTATATAAGCCATAGTCATAAACGTTGTAATCCCTGCTGCAATCTCACGTTTTACATTTGTATTGTTTTCTTTCAATTTAAAATAATCCATTGTCTCCTCCTTAATATACGCTGCTTAATAAATCTTTAAAAAACATACAATAATTTACTATATATAGATATTTCACTCACCTTATAATCATAACCTAATCCTCAAAATAAGTCAAAGCTTTTTTCGAACATTTATCAAAATAATTATAATAACATTCGGTTTTGTAATCTGTATAGATTTTACGATTTATGTATATGCTCCTAATAATAGTTATTTAAAGGCTAATGCGTATCTAAATGAACTATGTTATACTAATACGTAAGATTTATTTTAAAAAGAAAGGCTTAACTATGATTAATTATAAATTAGTACTTGCTTATGATGGCTCAAAATATAATGGCTTTCAAAGACAAAGTAAACATCCAGAAAAAACAATTCAGGGTAAAATAGAAGCTGTACTTTCTAGACTTTTTGAAGAAGACATTCAAATCATTGGTTCAGGGCGTACAGATGCAGGGGTTCACTCTCACGGACAAACTTGTAACTTTTTTAGTGAACGTTCTATTCCTTTAGAAGAAATCTCAGATTACCTTTTTAATTACTTACCAAAGGATATTGCTGTTGTGAACTTAGCTATTGCTTCACCACGCTTCCATTCACGCTATAATGTAGTGAAAAAATGTTATGTCTATACTTTAGATAATGGTAAATTTGCTGATCCTTTCACCCTTAAGTATGCTTATCATGTACCGGAACCTTTAAATCTAAAGGCTATGGAGGAGGCTAGCAAGCATCTTCTTGGCAAACATGATTTCAAGAGTTTTACCTCTCTTAAATCAAAGACAAAATCTACTGTGCGTACAATTTATGCCATTGATTTTGCCGTTTCAGGTTCTAAAGTTCAAATCACTTATGAGGGTGATGGTTTCTTACAACATATGGTACGTATTTTAACAGGTACTTTAGTTGAAGTTGGCTTAGGCCTTAAATCGCCAGATGAAATACCAGCTATCTTAGCGGCTTTAGAACGTGCAAAAGCAGGTGTCACTGCACCTAGTCATGGTCTTTGTATGGAAAAAGTATTTTATGATTAATAAAATTTTATAATCACAAAGGAGGCCTCTTATGGAAACATATCCTATTTCTAATCGAAAAGAATTTATGAATAAGCTCTTAAAATCTGAGCTTTTTGATACATTTGAAGTGAAAGAAATTGTGATTCATGCTGCCTTTAAACTTGTAATTGATGGCAACCGCAATATGGATTACTTTGACACCTTAAATGATGAAACTTATTCTAAGCTCCTGACATGGGGAGAAGTTCGTAAACATGTTTATGAACTGATGCAAGGCACCAAAATGCCTACTTACTTTAAAATTATATTAGGTACAAATAAGGAAAAGACAGCCTCTTTATCTCCTGAAGCTTCTGCTTTTTACCTCAATATTCATTTTAAAGAAAATCAAATTAGTTGTAGTACCGGTACTTCTTATAAGACTTTTACATTAGACCAAAGTGCCGATACATTATGGGATGAAAAAATGAAGCAGTTTTTATTTAAATATCAGTTTATGTAAAATGTTTTACTACCCGCATCAACTTACAGTCCAATACATCACAATTTATAGTGGCAAATCACCTTTACATATTCTGCATGTATGCAAACTCATATAAAAGGTGATTTGCCACTTTTTATATGCTATTTTATAAAACAGGAGTGATACTTTATGGATTACGGCAAGCTTTATTCTAGTTTTGCACATTTACTTTTAATGACAATTATCCAGTTTCTAGTGAGCGTTTTTTTATTGCATCATACAGTCATTACAATTTTATCATTTATTGCATGTATCTTATGTTTAGCTGGGCTTCTCTATACAAGTAGTAAGACATCTTCCAAGAAATAATTTATTATTCATTATATTTTCTTCAAATATGTATTTTATACTTTATAACATAAAAAAGATAATTATCTAAGGAGGTACCTTTATGTCTAAACAAGGTAATTTATCAATTAATAGCGAAAATATTTTCCCTATTATTAAGAAATGGTTGTATTCAG
>CALGWE010000757.1:0-2609 GCA_937935915.1 uncultured Clostridia bacterium | reverse complement strand
TGATATAATTCCAAGTCGCATCTTTCTACCTACTATTTCTCTTCTTTGTAAATCTCACTTTTACTTACATAATGCTTGGCTGACATATGTAAATGTTCAATTTCTTCTTCTGTAAGCTTTCTAAAAGCCCTTGCTGGTGCACCTAAAACCATCATCCCATCTGGAATATTGGCTTTACCTGTTACTAAGCTATTGGCACCAATCATACAATGCTTCCCAATTTTAGCTCCATCAAGTATCGTACTGCCCATACCCACTAAAGTATAATCACCAATTTCTGCCCCATGCACAATGGCATTGTGGCCTATAGTAACGCCTTGGCCGATAATGGTAGGATGCGCACTACTGCCATGTAATACGCAATTATCTTGTATATTACTTTGACCCCCTATTTGAATAAGTGATTCATCTCCTCTTAAAACTGCACCAAACCAAATGCTACACTGCTTACCAATTTCTACCTCTCCTATAATTGTACTATTTTCAGCTATAAAAGCTGAATCATCAATTTGAGGTGTAAACTCTTTATATTTCTTAATCATGTTTTAGCTCCTAAGTTATTTGTAAATTATATTAAAGTATAAACTTTTCTACTGTTAGTATACTTAACTTCCCCAAAAAATAAAAGCAAAAAGGAACTATTGCAAAATTTATTTTACAATAGCTCCTTCTTCTATTTAAAATACCTCATTAAAATACATAACCATATGGATTAACTGGTGTACCACCTACACGCACTTCAAAGTGTAAATGATTTCCTGTGGAATTACCTGTTGTTCCTACACCTGCAATGTTTTGTCCCTGTGAAACAGATTCTCCTACATTGACATATAAGCTACTACAGTGTGCGTAATAAGTTTGATAGCCATTACCATGGTCAATGATAATTAGTTTACCATATCCACCATTATTATAACCTGAATAAATAACTTTTCCACCTGCTGAAGCATAAATAGGTGTTCCTGCTGGTGCTGCAAAGTCTAAACCATAGTGGAATGTACCCCATCTTGAACCATAAGTTGAAGAAATCGTGCCTCTGCCATTTAATGGATGCATAAATCTAGCTGATGATGAAACAGAAGTTGAGGCACCACCACTGCTTGTACTTTGTGTTACTTTTGGCTTTTCTTTTGTTCCATAAGCAATGACTTTAATCTTAGCTTCTTTTAAAACCTTCTCTGAAACCATCTTACGTGATACTTCTTTGCCATTGACTTTAGTAACATCTACAGTTACCTCTTTCATCCCATCGTTACCTTCACGATATACCTTTGTCTCATCTTTATATAAATCTGAGAACTCTACATATTGAATCTTGGCTGGAATAAGTTCTTTATATGTTGTTTCTGTTACAGTTGTAATGGATAAAATTGGATCTGGTACTTCTAATTTAATCACCTCTCCAATTTGCATTTTTGTTTCATCTTCAATTTGTGGATTGATTTCTAATATATGTTCCATAGTTGTGCCATATTTCATAGCAAGGTCCCAAATATTATCGCCTTCCTGAAGCTCATATTCTAATGTTTCTTGTGTATTGCCAAGTAATACATTTTCTGCCTCATCAGCTGTTAAGATATCATTCTTATCTACATAGACATTGCGAATTGTTACATTCTCCTGGAAATCTAAATTTTTAATCTCACGTTCAATTTTTTGTCCTTTAGCATCTGGACTTTTATTCTCAATAATTTTGTCAACTTCAAGTTTCTCTACACTTACAGCTTCATTGACTTCTTTTTCTGGAAGTGCTTCTGGAATCTGAATAACTTCCTGAGATGCATCTAGTGTAACTGCTGAAGTCGTTGTTTCTACTACTTCTTTATCTGACGTAGCTTCTTTGCTATCTGCTACTTCACTTGCAGCTGCTTCTTGCAGCTTTTCATTCTCAGCACCCTTTGACTGTGCCTCATTTTCATCAGCTTGTGCTTTATCATTCTCTGCTTTTTGAGTCTCATCATTTTTAGTTTCTTGATCTGAATTTAATGTATCTTCTTCAGTGATATCTGATTGTAATACTAAGCTACCATCATTTGGTAAGTATGATTTTGCAATCTTTTCAAGTACTTGCAGCGCAACTTCTCTACTTTCTACTACTGCAAAGCCTTCTCCATCTACCATAATTTCATAAGCTGCCACATCATAACTTACAGCTTCATTTAATGCTTTTCTTACGTCTTCTTCTGAATTAATCTTTTTGCTAGAACTATGTACCGGCTCTACTGCTAATGTTTCATGAACCGCAATATCTGTTCCAACTTCCTCTTTTATATTTTCTACAACACTTGTATAAATTGGTGCAATTGTTTCTTTTTCTTTAACAACTGCAATGACTTCTCCATTTATACTAATTGCATATGCATTATGTCTTAAACTAAACCAAGAAATAGTAACGCCTGCTACCATAGCTGCTGCTAAAAGGCTGTATTTCTTTTTATTACTCTTCACATGTTCTAAAAAAGCCATCTTGGTTTCCTCCTCGTGTTTTTTGTTCCATCTATATTTTATAAGATATTCCTTTATAAAACCTTTATAGGTTTACTTAATTCTTTTTAAATTCATTAACTAATGTTACGAGACTATTACAATTCAATGAATTATACCAAATT
>CALGWE010000756.1:0-2321 GCA_937935915.1 uncultured Clostridia bacterium | reverse complement strand
ATGACTTTAAGCCATTTCAAAAAGTAATGACCAAAATTGAAAACCGTAAAATGGATAGTTCTTATGAGATTTATTTATCTTTATATCATCAACTATCAGGAGAAGATAATTTTGAGGTGTTCAAGCAATTTAAACCAGATTTTTTTGATCTTATTGTAATTGATGAGTGTCATAGAGGTAGTGCGAAAGAGTCATCAAGATGGCGTAAGATTTTGGATTATTTCTCAAAAGCTACTCATATTGGTTTAACAGCTACACCAAAAGAAACGACAGAAGCTTCTAATATGGATTACTTTGGAGCACCAATTTACACATATTCATTAAAACAAGGAATTGATGATGGATTCTTGGCTCCTTACAAAGTTATTCGTATAGGACTTGATAAAGACTTAGTAGGTTATAGACCTGAAAAGGGTAAAAGAGATATGTATGGTAATGAAATTGAGGATAGAGAATACAATCAAAAAGATTATGATAAAAATCTGATTATTGATGATCGTACCAACAAGATAGCCATGAAGGTGACAGAGTATCTTAAAAAGACAGATAGATTTTCAAAGACTATTATATTTTGTGTAAATATTGACCATGCAGAACGTATGAGACAGGCATTAGTTAATCATAATTCTGATTTAGTAGCAGAGAATCCGAAGTATGTGATGAGAATTACAGGAGATAATCAAGAGGGCAAGGCACAACTTGATAACTTCATTGATGAAGAAAGTAAGTACCCAACGATTGTAACTACATCAAAGCTAATGACTACAGGGGTAGATTGTAAGACTTGTAAGCTTATTGTATTGGATAATGAATTTGGCGAAAATGGTATGACCGAGTTTAAGCAAATTATTGGTCGCGGTACACGTCTTAAGCCAGAGTATGGTAAAGAGTACTTTACCATTATGGATTTTAGAAATGCCAGTAGACTTTTTGCTGATCCTGATTTTGATGGTGACCCAGTACAAGTATATGAGCCAAATGAAGATAATGGAGATGATATTGTACCACCAGCAGAAGAAGGTGATGAACCTAACACAGGATTCGGCCCAGCAGGAACATCAGATGGGGGATTTGATGATGATTGGACAGATGATGGTGAAAATAAGCCTAAAAGATATAGGGTAAATGACGTAGAAGTATTTATAGTTTCTGAACGTGTACAGTATTACGATAAAAATGGTAAATTAATTACAGAATCACTTATTGATTACTCGAAGAAAAGTATATTAAATGATTTTTCAGACCTAAACACATTTTTAAATAAATGGAATAGTGAGGATAAAAAGCAAGCTATCATCGATGAATTAAAAGAGCATGGGGTATTGCTAGATGCTTTAAGAGAAGAAATAGGCAATCCTGAAATAGATGATTTTGATTTAATATGCCATATTGCTTATGATAAGAAGCCTCTAACAAAAGCAGAGAGAGTTAATAATGTAAAGAAAAGAGGATATCTCTATAAATACTCAGATATGGCACAAAAGGTGTTAGAGGCATTACTTGAAAAATATGCTACAGAAGGCATAACGGAAATAGGCAATACAAGAATTCTAGAATTAAAGGATTTTGAAGCTTTTGGAAGTCCATTAAAGATAATTAAAATGTTTGGTGGTAAAGCTGCTTATTTAAAAGCAGTTAAAGAGCTAACAAATGAAATATATACAGCATTATAAAAAGAGAGGAACTAAGTCAAAATGAGCTTAAATAATTTAGTTAAAAGACTTCAAGATATCATGCGTAATGATGCAGGAGTAAATGGAGATGCACAACGTATTGAACAAATGGTATGGATATTATTTTTAAAAGTATATGATGCAAAAGAAGAACTTTGGGAACTTCATGAGGATGACTATACATCTATTTTACCAGAAGAGTTAAGATGGAGAAACTGGGCGGTTGATTATAAAGATGGTCAGGCAATGACAGGAGAAACACTGCTCAAATTTGTCAATGAGACATTATTTCCTACAATCAAGGAGGAAGTAGATGCTTCTACTCCTCAAAGAAAAGCTATTGTAAAATATGCATTTGAAGATGCGTATAACTATATGAAAGATGGTGTACTTCTTAGACAAGTTATTAATGTTATTGATGAGGTGGATTTTACTGAGAATGAAGAACGTCATGCATTTAATGATATTTATGAGTTAATCTTAAAAGATTTACAAAGTCAACGCTCAAGTGGTGAGTTCTATACACCAAGACCAGTTACAGATTTTATTGTACAAGTAATAAAGCCACAAATTACAGATAAAATTGCTGACTTTGCATGTGGAACAGGAGGGATCTTAACTTCTGCACTTAACTATATTGAGAAACAA
>CALGWE010000755.1:0-2455 GCA_937935915.1 uncultured Clostridia bacterium | reverse complement strand
GATGCAATGGAAGGTTCCAGGAAATATACGTACCTGCTACAACCATTACTTCATAAATTTCTACAACTAAATCTGTTGCTGTACCAAATTGATAAAGTGCATTTTTCATAACAGTACCTTCTCTTAGCAGTGTACGTGCTAAGCCATATGTTGATAATAAGACTTCCTCACCATCTGCAACACTGGTTAAATCAAAGTTTTTAAAATAACCATTATTGTATATAAGTTGTAAAGTACCTGTACCAGATAGTTTTTTAAGGCGTACGCCAAAAGTATAAGTGCCTGTAGCGGGTAGTGGCATAGATAAAAATTGAATCCCATGATGAGTACATTTAAAAGCATTGCCACATAAAGTGTTTTGTGTATTAACGGTAAAGCCTGCTGCTGCACCATCGTCATAACACCACTTAGGTGTACGCTCAGTAAAGCTTAAATTACCATTCATCGCAAGATTCATTCCTGTAAGTGGCAGATAATTCGCTTCAATCCCTTTACAGCCTGTATGAGCACTGCGCATCATATTCGCCAGCTTCATTCCCATGATTTGCCTGCTATCATTAGACGCTTCATAGTTGTCATCTAAGTTAAAAATAATGCCTTTGTAATCAAAGTCTTGGGCTAAAGGAAGTCCACTATCTAAATAAGATGAACGAATATTAATGGTCCCATTTACAAAAGGTACATCAATGTAGAAAAGTGCTTTTGTAGCATATGAAAGGTCACAGTTATCAAAATTGACATTCTCTAAGCCTTGTCCACCGTATAATTCGATACAATATGGGGTAACATTAGTATTTTCAGCACCAATAATAACATTAGTAAAAAACATGCTATTAATGAGCCAAGTACGTTTCGTTGTATCTTGAGTTGTACTTGTAATTTTAAGTGCTTTAGTAATATCACCTCTTGTAAAACTCATATTAAATTGATAGTAAACACCACCATCTGCATGAAGCACAGGAACAGCTGTATTGTTTTCATTAATATATAAATTACTTACATGGAAATTACGTATATCGGTATCCCAAGTTGCACAAACATTAACAAAGTTAGGGACACTTTGATCATAGATTGTAAGGCCATCAATAATTGAATTAAAGTGAAAGCAGATGAACATACTACAACCATTTTCAGGACCGGTATAATGAATAGCGGCACCTCTAAAAGTAATCTCTCTAAATGATACGTTACCTACATTCCCCGCTTGATTCCTAAAAATACCCTTAAGTACTAGCATTTGTGTGGTTTTAATAATGCCTGATGGTACAATAAGGTGTGCTTTGCTAAAATTGTTCAAAAACTTTTGAAAATTAGCAGTGTCATCTGTTATACCATCTTGTTTACAACCAAACCAAGTAGAGTAGAGTTCATTAGAATAGACAATGTTTAAGTAAAGGTTCTGATAAGCAATACCTGTTCCATTATCTGTATTTGAAACGATGCGGTAATGTGCCCCACCGTCATTAGCAGCATAGTAGCCATTTACCTTAATCACTGTTCCTACACTTAAATTTGTTAAGGCTAATAAGTCAGCAATGGTATCTACTGTCATCATAGAGGATTGAGTTGTTAAAGTATCGGTAGACATATTTAAAATCACTCCTTCAATAATACTATATGCTACTATAAGACAATTTGAGATAAGAAAAGACTTAGATTTATAGTGTAAATCTAAGTCTTTTCTTGTTAATTAGTACTATATGTTTTTGAAATATATGACTTATTACGTACTGTAAGCTTTTGGGTAATCCAATTAATGATAATGGACATACCATATGAAAGCATAAAGACAATACATGTGATCAGTGGAATATAAATAATGACTGGGATAGACAGTTTCAATATTTTATTGATGCACTGATCGATTGGCATTAATATGCCTGCATGAACAAGATAAATATTAAAGGTATGTGTTGTAAAAACTAATAATTGAGAGTCTCTTGAAGGTCTGTTTAGAAAATAGATAAATAGCGTTAAAGCACTTACGATAACAAGCGGTGAGAGATTGCCATATAAGACGAGTTTTTCATTAGGTGTTGTAAAATAGCCATTACGTACAATCATCTCAGTCACAAGCACATTCAGTAAATAACTGACTATAGCAATGCTTAAGAAAGGGGCTGCTTGCTTAGGATGTTTAGCGTAATGCCTATGTAAAACATCGCCTAATATAAAGTAGCCTAAATAATTGATAAAACGTAGTGGCCAAAAGCTTTCATTGAAATAAATGATAAAGCAGTCAACAACTAATAAACCCCAACCTAAATACGTAAAGTACTTTAGCCCCATGCGCCTTTTAAGGCGTATAAGTATTGGGACCATCAGATATAATCCAATCAGCATATACATATACCAAAGGTGATAAAAACATGGTACTTTCAAGACATTAAGTGGATTAAGCCTTATCGGCTCTGTTAAGCTAGTGTGTAAGAAACACATTTGCAAATAGTTTAGT
>CALGWE010000754.1:0-1094 GCA_937935915.1 uncultured Clostridia bacterium | reverse complement strand
TAGAAGACCCAAACAAATTACTTGGTTCTATTTTAGTAGGTAATAACCTTGTAAACATTGGTGCCTCTTCTTTAGCCACAGTTCTTGCTACTGACTTCTTCGGAAGTAGTGGTGTTGGCCTTGCTACTGGAATTATGACAATTTTAGTACTTATTTTTGGGGAGATTACGCCAAAATCTTTATCTACACAAAACACAGAAAAAATGGCACTATTAGTAGCTAGACCTATTTCTATTGTCGTTACAGTTTGTAGCCCTATTGTACGTGTATTAATGTTTATTACAAATGGCATGTTACGCCTCTTTGGCGTAGACCCTAATGCGACTAAACCTTTTATTACACCTGATGAGCTTAAAACCATTGTAAATGTCAGTCATGAGGAAGGTGTACTTCTCGCTGAAGAAAAACAGATGATTTACAATGTATTCGACTTTGGTTCTACATCAGCTAAGGATATTATGGTGCCTCGTACAGATATGATTACTATCAATCGTAATGCAACTTATGAAGAAATCCTATCTTTATATAAAGCGGATCCCTGCTCAAGAATGCCTGTTTATGAGGAATCAGTTGATAATATCATTGGTATCTTACATATCAAAGATTTATTACTTCATGATTTTGAGCAAAATGAATTTCATATTGATGAATTTTTAAGAGAACCTTACTTTGTTCATGAGTTTAAAAGAAACGATGAGCTCTTTAAAGAGATGCGTACTCATAAAGTTGGTATGTGTATCGTTCTTGATGAATATGGCGGTACAGCTGGACTTGTTACTATGGAAGACCTGATTGAAGAAATCGTTGGTGAGATTGATGATGAATATGATGAAACTGAAGATGAAATCCAAAAGTTAAGTGAAAACGAATACCTTATTGAAGGTGCTACACGTCTTACAGAAATTAATGAACTTTTACACCTTGATATTTCTTCTGAGGACTTTGATTCAATTGGTGGTTTCGTCATTGGTCTTTTTGACCGCTTTCCTACTGAAGGTGAAGAAATCACTTATAACAACATCAGATTTATTGTAGAGGCTACTTCTAATAATCGTATTAATACTTTAAAAGTAGTCATTAAAAAACCTTTTGTA
>CALGWE010000753.1:0-6057 GCA_937935915.1 uncultured Clostridia bacterium | reverse complement strand
CTCTTCATAGTTCATGACTATTATAATCCCTTTCACTATTTTAGATACAACAAATCCCTTCTCTAGGAAGGGACTGTTAAATGTTTTTATATACTATTAACTCAACTTTCCCACCAACAAAAATATGATTTTTGCTGATATAACTTGGTTTACTCGAAAAAATTTAAGTTTATAGACAAAAATGCACCTCTTGTTTGATAAAATGTAATCACCACAATAACATCCCAAACAAGAAAGGTGCATATATACATGATATATCCAGAAATCTCATCTGAAAAGAGTTTAAATAAATTTTTTCAATCTTTTAAGTCACTTCAACTGGCAAAGCTTCTTCGCCAAGTAGGTATTAATAAAAGTACTGGTGTTTCAGCTTATGAAGTTTTTCAAACACTTATATTACTTGTTTTTCAAGGTAAGAATCTTTATCAGTTTCTTGCTTCTAAAAAAGGTAATCAAATGGCTTCTAAAAATACGTACTATCGTTTCCTAAATAATAGCTCATTTAATTGGCGTCGTTTTTTACTACTTCTAGTCGCTAAAATAACAACTACTTTTACAAAACTTACATCACCTAATAGGGTCAAGGTATTTGTTCTTGATGACTCTATTGTGACACGTAATCGCAGTCAATCTGTTGAACTTTTAGCTAAAGTATATGACCACGTATTTCATAGATATCAAAAAGGATTTACCATGCTGACGCTAGGTTGGTCTGATGGATATAGCTTTTTACCAGTTGATTTTGCTATGTTATCATCTAGTACAGAATCTAACTGCCTAGTAAAAGCTTCAAGCACTATTGATAAAAGAACAAATGGTTACAAAAGACGAAAAGAAGCTATTTTGAAGAAACCAGAAGTAGCTATTAGACTCATTCAAAATGCACTAAATCATGGCATTTCTGCTCAATATGTATTAATGGACACTTGGTTTACAAATGAACCTATGATTAAAAACATCTTGAATGAAGGACTTGATGTTATAGGGATGGTAAAGCAACTTAAACAAAAATATCTTTACAATGGTCATGAATGTACCCTAAAAGAATTAAGAACACTCCTTCCTAAAAACGTAAAAGGTGATATTTTAGGTGATGTTATTGTACAAACAAAAGCAGGTATTTCTGTAAAACTTGTGTTTGTAAAAAACAGAAATAACAAGCGTGAATGGCTAGCTATTCTTAGTTCAGATTTATCCTTAGACTCACAAGAGATTGTAAGAATTTATGGGAATCGCTGGAGTATTGAAGTTTTCTTTAAGTCTATAAAGTCATTCATGAAATTAGGTACTGAATTTCAAGGTAGAAGCTATGATATGATGATTAGTCATACTACCATTGTTTACTGTAGATACATTTTGTTAGAGTGGCTCAAGAGACAAGAAAATGATCCTAAGACTTTTGGAGAGTTGTTCTTAATGTATTGTGACGATATTCAAGATATGGAATTATCCACAGCCCTTCAAAGTCTAATGGGCTTATTTGTTGAGCATTTAAATCAGTCTGATTGTTTAGAATCAGAAATAATTAAAAATCAACTTAGACAATGGATTGATTCTCAAGCTTTATTTATCAAGGCATTATTCAAAGATTTAAGCTGGGAAAGTTGAGTTATATATTCTCTGTTGTTTTAAAATGAAGTTTGCTAACGTTTACTAATTCATGTTTACCAAAACGTGTTGTAAACTCTTTTGCTGCTATAAGTGTTTGAGCACCTGCTCCCTTTGGAAATGTCATATGATAGTTAGTTTTCATTTCCTCCATTTTTTTAACAAATTCATTTCTTGCTAAAATGCTAGCAGCAGCAACTACTACGTTTTCTTCACCTTTTGGACGTTGTTCTAATGTAATTTTTTTACCTTTTTCCATCAATGCATTTTTAATAAAACTTTCATTACCAAACTGGTCTGAAAGTGCATATGGACACTCTATTTTTTCTAACATGTTTTCTATTACTCTTGCATGCCCCCATGCCAGTAATTTATTTAAATTATTTATCTCTTGATACATCTTATTATAAGACCTATTTCCAATAATTACTATATTATATGGGCAAGTTGTCTTAATTTTTGTAGCCAACGTATCTATTTTATTATCCGAAAGTGCCTTGCTATCCATCACACCCATCTTTTTAAGCTCTATTTTCATTGCTGCATCTGCGTAAACGCCTGCAATAACTAAAGGTCCAAAATAATCTCCCTTTCCAGACTCATCTACACCAATTAATGGATTCTCTAGAATATCTGTTGCAAAAACTTTGTCTGCTGCACTTGTAACCTTATTTCTGGTTTGTTTACTTAAATTTGCTGCATCATCTATCTTTAAAATAGCTTCTTTTAATGCTTCATGTTTGACCACTGATAAATCTACTTTAATGCCTTTTTTACTTTCATAAATTCTGACCTTAGAAATCATATCTCCCATTTCTACATCAAACTGTAAGCCATAATTAATTTCTTTATAATCGTAAACACCAATACCTTGTAATTCTAGTGCTTTTCTCATCTCTTCGTACTTTTCAAATTTATTCATAAAAAATCCTCTCTTAAATACCTATCACTTTATCTTTAAACCACATTTTATATTTCAATTGTACCACAACTTAAAACCTCATATTTTACCATATTAGGTTTATTTATTTTAGCATAGTTTTTTAAAATGGAGACATACTAACTACGAGATAGTTATGATTCCTCCCCATTCCAATTATCTCACAACCCCAATATTATTTAAACAATTACTAACAGACATTATTTTTTCCAGCGATAGCCCCCCTATCGCTATTTTTTATTTTTGAGTCTCATAAAATATAAAAGTGCTATTAGGAACTTTAATCCAATAGCACTTTTATATTTCACATAAACAACATAATTTTAACGTGGTATACTTCTAATTACGTTGTAATTGATGGTAAGTTACCTAAATTATTAGACTCATCACCATCTGCTAAGGAACGAATATATTCACTACCATCTTTTGATGTCGCAACACCTACATGACATAGCTTATTTTCTTTAGCCATTTGAATGGCTTCTTCTACTGAAATGCGTTGTCCTGAAGATAATTCATAACCAACTACATCTCCACTGTGCTTAATAAGCTTAGTAATTTGCTCAGCATCTGCTCCACCCTCGGATACAACCTTATTCACAACGTCAGATAAAACTAGATCTCCTTTATATTCCTCTGACATTCGTTACCTCCTCTTGGTAAAATTTATCATCTTACTTACTCACAATAATAGTATGAAATAAACCCTAGGATTCTATTCAAAATATTATTTGACACATAATTTATCACGTTTTTAGGAATTATCCAAAAATATTTATTTTTTTATTAAAAGTTAACATTTTGTTCAAATTTTAGTTTTATAGTAGAAGGGAGATTGAATTTATATCATATGCATCTATTTAAGGAGGATGAACACATTGATTGAAGTCACTAATTTAACCAAAGTATATGGCAAACATACTGCTGTAAATAACCTAAGCTTTACTGTAAGAGAAGGCCAAATTTTAGGTTTCTTAGGCCCTAATGGTGCTGGAAAATCGACTACTATGAATATGCTAACAGGTTACCTTTCTTCAACATCTGGTACCATCAAAATAAATGGAATTGATATATTAGAAAATCCCATCGAAGCCAAAAAAAATATTGGCTACCTACCTGAAATACCACCACTTTACTTAGACATGACTGTAAAGGAATATCTTTATTTTGTAGCTAAACTCAAAAAAGTAAATATAAAAGCTCTAGATGAACATATTCAAAAAATCATTACACGCCTTGGCTTAGATAATGTTGCAGGTAGACTTATCAAACATCTTTCTAAGGGTTATAGACAAAGAGTCGGACTAGGCGGTGCACTCATCGGCTCTCCAAAAGTACTTATATTAGACGAACCTACTGTTGGTCTCGACCCTAAACAAATTATTGAAATGCGTGAACTTATTACAGAACTTAGCAAAGAACATACTATCATCTTAAGTTCACATATTTTATCTGAAATCAGCGCAATCTGCGATCATGTCATGATTATTAATAAAGGAACTATTGTTGCAAGTGATACTACAGAAAACTTAGCCAACATCTTTAACCCTACTTCTCAAATTACAATCCGAGTAGAAAAAGTAGATGATGAATTCTTAAGTGCACTTAGCAGCATTAAAGAAGTTAACCAAATCCAGGACCTTGGTAGTATTGAAGAAAATACTCATGATATTTTAATTGAAACATCTAAGGATGTAGATATTCGTAAACAAGTCTTTAATTTATGCTATGAAATGTATAATCCATTACTTATGATGCATTCTAAGGCTGTTTCCTTAGAAGATATCTTCTTAGAGGTTACTAAAAATGAACCTGTAGCTCCTTCTAAAGAAGAAAAGCCATCTGCTTTTAAGAAATTAGGTAAACGAAAGAAAAATCATTTAGATGTTACAACAACTCAGGAAGAAGGTGTCCACAATGACAACATTGCTCAGTAAGGAATTAAAATCTTATTTCACTTCACCAATTGGCTATGTATTTATGTGCTTTTTCTTACTTATCTTTGGCCTTTATTTTACAGCTATAAATGTTTTCCACCCAAATGGTAACTATACATATGTTATTTCTTCTCTTAGTAATATGTTGCTCTTCACTGTACCTATCTTAACTATGCGATTACTTTCTGAAGAACGTAAAAATAGAACAGATCAGCTACTTATCACTGCACCAATTACTATAACTTCTATTGTACTTGGTAAATATTTAGCTGCTGCATTATTATTACTTATTACACTAGCTATTACTTTTATTCATCCACTTTTATTAATGACATTAGGAACTATCCCTTTAAGTAGTATTTTATGTTCCTACCTTGGTTTTTTCTTATTAGGCTGTACACTTATTTCTATTGGCTTATTTATTTCAGCTCTTACAGAAAATCAAATCGTTGCCGCCATTGGCTCAATTGGTGCCTTTATGTTTCTTTTATTAGCTGATGGTATTGCTACACTTATTCCTACATCACGTCTTGCTTCTCTTGTATTTCTACTTATAGTCATTATGATTGTTTCTCTTATTATTTATAACGGCATCAAAGATATTTATATTTCACTCTTTGTTGCCTTTGTGAGTATTATTATTTCTTGTATACTCTTCAATTTCAAAGGGGAACTATTTGATGGCTTACCAACTAAGTTTTTAAAATGGTTCTCTGTATATGGGCGTTTTGAATCTTTCTCTAATGGTCTATTAGACGTAAGTGCAGTTATTTACTATTTATCTTTCATAGGCGTTTTTCTATTCTTAACTAAACAAGTCATTGAAAAACGTAGCTGGAGTTAGGAGGGAGAATGCCACTATGAAAATTGTAAATCTTAATAATAAAAATATACGTTTTGGTGGTTATCAAACCATTGCCTCTGTCATTGTTATTGCTATCGCCATTACCGTTAATGTTATTTTCTCAGGACTTAACTTAAAGATAGACTTAACAGAAGAAAAGTTCTTCTCTTTATCACCTAAAACAGAGGAAGTTGTAAAAGCTGTTTCTGACGATATTACCCTTTATGTCCTTGAAGAAACAGGTACTGAGTCTTCAGCTTTCAAAGAAATCTTAGTACGCTATGACAAATTAAATAGTCATGTTTCTCTGGTCTATAAAGATCCTATCCTTTATCCTCAATTTACTCAAAAGTATATTGACGAGAATACACCTAAAATCGATACTGGCTCAATCATTGTAGAGAATAATACAACAGGTAAATTCAAAGTACTTACTCAAGCAGATTTTTATACTTCTAATGGTGCTACTCAATCTTTAGCCGTTGAAAATGCTGTAACATCTGCTATCAGCTATGTGGCTTCTCATACAGATCGTACACTTTATATTTCAAGCGGTCACGGTGAACTTGCTTTACCTAAAACACTCACTACTATCTTCAGTAAATCTAATATACCTACACAAGCTATTAGTTTATCAACTGAAGATTTAGGTGATCCTAGTACAAGCACTTTAATCATTTATTCACCTCATACAGATTTTAATGATGTAGAATTTGATAAAATTACTA
>CALGWE010000752.1:0-1902 GCA_937935915.1 uncultured Clostridia bacterium | reverse complement strand
ATGACATATTATTTGAGTAAAAGGTTGGAGAAAAGAAGATGAAAATAGTATTAGGTTTATTATTAGGTGGCTTTTTTGGATATACTTTATATAAAGTAGAAGCGACTAGTCCTAGAAAACTCTTAGCCATGCTAAGGTTAGAAGATTTAGAACTTGCTAAGGTGATTTTATTTGCAATTGGTTTTGCCAGTAGTTTACTTACTATTGCAAATTGGATAGGAATCTTTGATGTAAGTCATTTAGAGGTGAAGCCCATAAATACGGGTGTGATCATTGGTGGAATTATTTTTGGACTGGGATTTGGATATGCAGGGACATGCCCAGGTACATGTGCAGGCGCAGTGGGTACTGAAAACATTAAGTTAGCTATAAGTGGTATATTAGGCGGCTTATTTGGAGCATTTATATTTTCAATAACTTATGGGAAGATTTATGATATGGGGCTTATTTCTAGTTTTGATGGTGGAAAGCTTACTTTATTTAAACTTTCATCAGAGTTTCCATCTGTTTTCAATATGGGCTGGAGTGGGCTGTTATTAGCAGGAGTTCTATTTATGATATTAGCATATGTTATGCCAAGCACATTAATAAAGAAAAAATAAAAGGGGTGTAATATAGACACTCCTTTTTGTGTTACTTAGGAGGATATAACAATGGTGGACAAGGTGGTATATTTAGCAAGAATGTTACCCTTTTGGCAACAATTATCACAAGGAGAAAAAGAAGAGATTATAACTAAAAGTCATATCATACATTATGAAAAAGGAGAAATTGTACATGCTAAGCATATAGAATGTACTGGTGTCTTAATTGTCATAGAGGGGGCTTTTAGAAGTTATATTTCTACACCTAATGGTAGAGAAATTACTTTGTTTGAACTTTATGAAAGAGATATTTGTATGTTATCGGCTGCATGTGCATTTAGGAATATTACTTATGACATCAGCTTATCGGCTACTGAAGAATCAAGTGCTATTCTTATTGACAGTACTACTTTTAAAGATTTAGCACAAAATAATCACTCTGTACTGGAATTTTTGCTGGAATTAACACAGAATAAGTTATCAGATGTACTCTATACATTGGAGCAAGCTGTTTTTTTTCCAGTAGATCAAAGGATAGCGAATTATTTGTATGAACAATATAAAGCAACGCTTTCAAAGGAGTTATACTTAACACACGAAATGATTGCAAATCATATAGGGAGTTCAAGAGAAGTAGTCAGTAGGATACTAAAGAAATTTGAGAAAGAAAAGATATTGGCATTATCAAGAGGAAAAATGATATTAATGGATATAGCTAAGTTATTAACCAAGAGCAGTAGCTAAGGATTTATATGAATTATAAAACATCTATTACATATCAAGGGGATTTAAAAGGCGTAGTCACGTAATTTGTGATTACGCCTTTTATATGTTTGGGCATAAAGGGGCTAAAAGTGGTTAATGGTTTGCATTATTCTATCGATATATATATAAATGCTGAAAATAATGATTTGATAAAATAAAGTTTATATTTTATATTTTTATTTTATTTATATCATATTAAGGAGAGAAAAATGAAAACAAGAAGCGTAAGATCAGAGATAGCAATTATAATTGGTTGTATCATAGTCGCAGCGTTTTTCTGCCCATTTGTACTTGAGAAGTGTTTCTTTGGGGGAGATGAGTATACGGCCATTGATAGTAGAGAATGGATAGGCTTTTTAGGCAGCTTTATTGGGGGGATAATTGGAGCAATAGGGGCGCTCATTACGATTCTATTTACAACGAGAGAAACTAGGGAAATCCAAGAAGAGAATGAGGCGAAACTACTTGAAGATAGGAAGAAAGCTGAGCGTAAAGAAAGAAAAGCTTTTGGTGATGAGATTGCACTGACTGTAGCTCGCTACATCACAGATAT
>CALGWE010000751.1:0-1582 GCA_937935915.1 uncultured Clostridia bacterium | reverse complement strand
CATTATGTTGTATGTCAAAGGAAATGTAGATGTTTTAAATACACCTACATTTGCCATAGTGGGTGCAAGAGATTGTTTGGAATATGGCTATGAACTTACTATAAAAATTGCTGATGAATTAGCAAGTTCAGGCATTACTGTTGTAAGTGGCATGGCTAAAGGAATAGATGGTGCAGCTCATGAAGGTGCGTTAAGAAGTGGACAGACAATAGCTGTGCTTGGGACAAGTGTAGATGTGTGTTATCCAGCTTGTAATCGTAATTTATATAATCAAATACCAAAGCAAGGTGCTATTGTATCAGAATATCCATTAAATACATTAGCAAGGCCTTATCAGTTTCCTAAGAGAAATCGTATTATTAGTGGATTATCTTGGGGTGTACTTGTAAGTGAAGCAGATCATAGAAGTGGGTCACTTATTACAGCTAATCTGGCCCTTGAATATAATCGAGATGTTTTTGCAATTCCAGGAGATTTAAGGCGTCGTATGAGTCTTGGAACCAATGAACTAATAAAAAAAGGTGCAAAATGTGTGACAGATGTAAAGGATATTTTAGAGGAACTTCCTTCAGAAATACGAGCAAAATTAACAAGAGCTGATAAAAATACTTTAAAAAATCATAATAATGAACTTGCACAAGAAGAAAGGATGGTATATGCTTATGTAAGTTGGAATCCTATTTTTTTAAATGAATTACTAACAAGTACCAAGCTTTCCTATAAAGCTATTTATAGAGATCTAACTCAATTAGAGCTGAAGGGATATATAAGAAAATTACCAGGGGAAAGATATGTACGTTCTTAAATGAGGAGGTAAATATGGCTGATAATTTAGTGATCGTGGAATCAGCAGCTAAAGTAAATACAATTAGTAGATTTTTAGGTAAAAATTATAAGGTGGAAGCATCTATAGGACATGTAAGAGATTTACCTAAAAGTCAAATGGGTATTGATATAGAGAATAATTATGAACCCAAATATATTACGATTCGTGGTAAGGGTGAGTTATTACAAAAAATGCGTAAAGATGTAAAAAGTGCAAAATGTGTTTATCTTGCAACTGACCCCGATAGAGAAGGGGAAGCTATTTCATGGCATTTATATCACTCACTAAAATTACAAGATAAAAAAGTATGTCGTATTACATTTAATGAAATTACAGAACAAGCTGTAAAAGAAGCAATTAAACATCCAAGAGATATTAATATGGATCTTGTAGATGCACAACAAGCAAGACGTGTGCTTGACCGTCTTGTAGGTTATAAAATTAGTCCAATTCTTTGGAAAAAAATTCGTAAAGGGTTAAGTGCTGGTCGTGTACAATCAGTAACTTTACGATTAATTAGTGATCGTGACAAACAGATTAAAGAATTCGTAGAAGAAGAATATTGGACAATTGAAGTTAATTTACGTCATGGCAAAAGTAAAGCCTTTGAAGCAAGACTTGATAGCAAAGATGATGTAAAGATAGAAATAAGAAGCGAAGAAGAAGCACAAAGAATTATAAAAGAGTGTGAAGGAAATCCATTCAAAGTGATTGAAACTAAAAAAGGAACACGTGTCAAAAACACAGTTTTACCTT
>CALGWE010000750.1:0-1297 GCA_937935915.1 uncultured Clostridia bacterium | reverse complement strand
TTCTATATAATAAGCTAAACTTTAGCTTGTTCTAGTAGTTTTATTATAACATATTTTTAATCATTTGCATAAATATGTTTTCTTTTTCCGATCCACCAGTTACTTGCTACTTCTTTAATCCATGGCATTACATAGTAATCAAGACCGAATGTTCTACCTGCACCATTCATTAAAGCGATTCCTGCACATGTGTACCATAAGATATCCCATCCTGCCATTGCAGAAAGAATGAAGTTAACTGTCATAAATGCTGATGCTGCCCCAGCAAGGAATGTGAATAAACCAGCAATTAATGCAAGCCCCATCCCGATTTCAAGGAGCACTACCATGATTTGGAATACTTGACACATGTCTTGATTTGGAATCATGATTTTCATGATTGCTTCATAGAATTTAGGCATACTGCTTAAAATTGGAGTTACTGCTTCTGCTGCACCTTCAGCTGCTGCTGATGCACCTGTTACGCCATCTTGTAACCAGCTAAATGGCATGTTCACATTACCAGCTTTTATCCAACTATCTGCACCAATTGTAAATAACCATTGACCTTTAGTAAATAATGCATCTACTGCTTTATCCCATGTTGATGGTCCACAAAGTTTTGCAAGACCTTCGAATAACCATAAACATCCTACATAAATACGAAGTGGAATCATCCATAAACGATTGCCGTGTGACGCTAAATGTCCTCTAAGGATATTTCTGTTTTCTTTAATTCCGAAGAATTCGTGGTGTAAATAACGTGCTACTTGAGGAATATTTAAGATTCCAAATAAGTAAATCATGTTTACAAGGTGTTTTGCAAGCATAGCAAAGAGTCCTGAAAGTTTAATGCCCATAAGGTTTGCTACACAGTATTTGCCACCGATAGATACCATGAATCCGTGGTAGCTTGATTTAAATTCAACTTTTTCTTTGTTTTCAATAGAAGCAATGATGTTTTTAGCTGCTGTTGCTGCTGTTTGTTCTGCTGCTTCTACGATTTGAGGATTTCCTTTACCTGGCTCTTCTTCTACATAAGCACAGTCCCCTACAAGATATACATTTTCGTATTTTGTAGATTGCATATATTTGTTAGCTTGAAGTCTATTTGCTCTAGATGTTTCAAGTCCCATTTTTACACAGTCTTGATTATTTTGAATACCACATGTCCAAATTAAAGTTTGTGTTCTAATAACTTCCCCTGATTTTAATGTAATTTCATCAGCTTTAACTTCTGTAATTGGGCTATTTTTAAGGATTTTCATGCCATGTTTAGTGATGTATTTTTCAGCTTTATCAGCTTGTTTTCTGTCTA
>CALGWE010000749.1:0-2651 GCA_937935915.1 uncultured Clostridia bacterium | reverse complement strand
ATAAGAAATTAGGAGGAAATTCAATGGAAGATAGTTTAATTAGTATAAATGAAATATTCACAAAAAGACAACATAGTCTATTAATAAAAATAGGCAAAAGTTATAAGATAAATACCGAGGAGAGGTGAAGCGAATGAGTAGCAAATCAAATACGAAAATCGAAGTTGCTAAAACACAGACAGTAAAAAGTAGTATTGCTAGTAAGAAAAACATTACACTAATTTCTATGTTAGTGCCTGGGCTAATCGTTATGCTTTTAAATAACTATATGCCTATGTTTGGTTTGGTGTTTGCCTTCAGAAAGATGGACACCGTACAGAAGCTATTTGGATCTGGTTGGAATGGTCTAAAGAACTTCGAATATTTATTCTCATCTAATGCGGCTTGGAAGATTACACGTAACACAATCGGATATAACATAGTATTCATTCTTATCGGTCTTGTTTTACCGGTATTCATGGCAATTTGTTTAAACGAGCTCCGTAATAAGAAAGCAGCAAAAGTTTATCAAAGTTTATTCTTTATTCCTTATTTCCTTTCATGGGTAGTTATTAGTTATGTTGTATTCGGTTTATTAAGTAATGAATACGGTGCACTTAATAGAATTATCCAAATGTTTGGTGGAGAAAAGGTATCATGGTACTCAAAACCAGAAGCATGGCCACTTATTTTAGTTATCGTTAACACATGGAAGTGGACAGGCTATGATACAATCGTTTACTTATCAGCTGTATGTGGTGTTAATCAAGAACTCTTTGAAGCTGCATCTGTTGATGGTGCAACACGTTTACAACAAATCTGGTATATTACAATACCAAGCTTAGTACCACTTGCAATTGTATTAGTATTACTTCGTTTAGGAAGAATGTTCTACACAGATATGGGTCTTTTCAAGATGTTACAAATACAATTGATACATACGTTTACCGTGCATTCACAGCAACAGGTAACATTGGTTTATCAGCAGCAGCTGGTTTCTATCAAGCTATTTTAGGTTTAGTAGTCATCTTAACCTTTAATGCAATCGTAAGAAAATTTGATCCAGATAGTGCAATTATCTAGGAAGGGGGAACATACATTGAAGAAACAAGCAGAAGCAGTAAGTGCAGCACCAAGCGGCACACAGATTTCTAAAGGAACAAACATTTTATTAAATATTTTATTTGTAATTATTGCCATTGTATGTATTTATCCTCTGATCTTAGTACTTATGGTTTCACTTACAGATGAAATGACAATTATTACAAATGGTTATAGTATTTTACCTAAGCAATTTAGCTTAACGGCTTACCAATATATCTTTGAAAATATTATGACAGTTGTAAAAGCTTATGGGGTATCTATTCTTACCACACTTGTAGGTGGTCTTGTAGGGCTTATTATCATGGCACTTTATGCATATCCACTTGCAAGAGATGACTTTAAATACAGAAGTCCATTTAACATTATTTGTGTTATCACAATGTTATTCTCTGGTGGTCTTGTACCAACATATATGGTTTTTGTTAAAGTACTTGGTCTTAAAGATAACATTTTAGCTTTGATCTTAGCACAATTATTTAGTGCTTTCTATGTAATGATTATTCGTACATTCTTCAAAACAAATGTACCTAAGAGCTTAATTGAAGCAGCACAAATCGATGGTGCAGGTGAATATTATACATTCTTTAGAATTGTATTACCTCTTGCTAAACCAGCACTTGCAACAGTTTTAATGTTTAGTATGTTAAATTACTGGAATGACTGGTATTTCCCATTACTTTATATCACAAGTCCAGATAAATACAACTTACAATACTTAATGTATCAAATGCAAAGTAAGATTGCCAGCTTAATCACAGCATCTTCAGCAGGTGCAACAATTGATATTAGTAGTATTCCATCTGAAACAGCACGTATGGCAATGGCAATCGTAGCTATTGGACCAATCGTTCTTGCTTATCCATTCTTCCAAAAATACTTTGAAAAAGGTATTACACTTGGTGCAACAAAAGAATAATTGGTTTAATATACATAAATTTTTCAAGTTAGCTTTTAAATTTAATTTTTAAATTTTAGGAGGAGATTATAATGAAATTATTCAAAAAAGGTCTTACAATCGTAGCAGGTACACTTTGCCTTGCAAGTATGGCATTAACAGGTTGTGGTGGCAATAATGCAGCACCAACAAATGCAGCATCAACAGATAGCGCATCAACAGATGCAGCAGCTCCTGCTAGCACAGAGAAAGTAGATATCCTTTGGTACGCAGCTGGTGCTTCTACACCAGAAGATATGCCTAAAGTTCTTGAAGAAGCTAACAAATATCTTGAAGAAAAAGGTATTCCAGCTAACCTTAAAATAGAAATGTATGACTTTGGTACATTCCCAGATAAATTACAAACAGCTATTTCTTCAGGTGAAGAATTCGATATCTGTTTCACATGTAACTGGTGTAATGATTACTTTGTACAAGCTCGTAAAGGTGCTTATGTACCATTAAATGATGATAAAAAAATGCTTGAAACATATGCACCAAAAACAAAAGAATTACTTGGTGATGATTTCTTAGCTGGTTCTCAAATCGATGGTATTAACTATGCAATCCCAGCAAACAAAGAAAAAGCTCATCAATGGGGATTCTTAGTACTTAAACAATATGCTGATAAATA
>CALGWE010000748.1:0-2019 GCA_937935915.1 uncultured Clostridia bacterium | reverse complement strand
TAAATATTTTGTTATTGCATTAGTTCATACAGAAGATCCAAAGAGATTATCAAAGGTATTTGAGAAGTCGAGAATGAAGGTAGTAAAAAAAGATAAGAAGTTATTGGAAGAATTAACCACGACGAAAGAAGTAAAAGGTTCGCATTTAACAGAGAAAGATAAAAGTAGCATATATTCTGATTTAGTAAGGTTATGTAATGATTTTGAAATAGGAATCATTGTCATGGATAATATGAAGTCTTCAGAGATTTTTAGAAGTAAAAAGGCAAGATGTTTTAATTACTTATTGAAATTATATTTTCAAAATTTTTCTGCACATAGTAAGTTATATGATAAAGATAATCAGATAGATTTGACTATTGACGAGCAAAATGTAGCAACTAAAAGTACACATACTTTATGTGAATATATTAATACAACATTGGTATGGGAATTGGGAATGTATAATCAAGAGTTTAAGGTAACATATCAGGATTCTAAGAATTATAAATTAGTACAACTAGCTGATTTTATTGCTAATACTACATTAAGATATTTGACAAATAAGACGCCAGAAGCAGAGGCTAACATGGAAATATTATTATCTAGAGTAGTAGAAAATAAATTTTTTAAATTTCCATTATAAAATATGAATAAAGGACAAGGATATAATCATACTATAAGGTAGAGCTACCAGTGTAAGTCCTTAATACTATGAGAATATCATGAAGCATAGAGGCTAGTTTAAGGCAGGGTAGCTAAAGTGTCATAATAGATGCATTTAAATATGTTGACAGTTATAAAATAAGTTAATATAATAGTGGTATAAACCAGTGTAAGTCCTTAGTAATCGCAAGAAATTGTAAGCTACATGTGTTGTAGTCGATCTAAGGCAGGGTTTTATATATAAGACCAGTGTAAGTCCTTAGTATCGCAAGAAATTGTAAGCTATATGTAGTATAGCCGATCTAAGGCAGGGCAATATACCAAGTATGACTTGGTTTTTTTTTGCCCTAAAATAATAACTAACAAATTAATATAAAATTAATGTAGTAAAATAAATGAAAAGCCTAGTATCTACAATTAAGTAGAAGCTAGGCTTTCTTTGTATTTCAATGCCTTAAATATAATCGGAGTGACGTGACTTGAACACGCGATCTCTAGACCACCAGTTTTAAAATAGGGTTATCCCCTTGAAATAGCGTAAGAGTATGACACACAATAAAAAGCACGATTTTCCAGTATATTCAATGGAAAAATCATGCTATAAGATTTTTAGTAATTTTTAACCATATATCAAAGGATTTTATTATTTTTAAATCCATTTAAAGATAAAGTGCAGTAAAAATGCAGTAAATGCAGTATAAGTTACTGTATTAATTTATGGTATAAACTGTGTTGTTTATGAGCAGAGGCAGCCTTTGTATCTTCAAGTACATGAGTATATATATTTAATGTGGTTTCGATATCAGAATGACCTAGAATAACTTGCAGAAGTTTAATGGACTCACCTTCTTCAAGAGAACGTGTAGCAAAAGTATGTCTAAGTGCATGAAAAGAAACTCCTTTATAAATGGTTTGTAAGTTGCCGTATTCATCTTTAATTGTACAAGGGTTAATTTTTGCACTTTCACAAATGCGTTTATGATATTTACGAACATTTGTAGGGGTAAGGCAATTACCTGTAGAAGTTTCAAATACATATCTCTGATTTATTATTTTTGTTTCACCTAAAGGCTTATGTGCTTTGAGGAGTTCAGCTAAAAATTCTGGAATAGGTATTTCACGAATACTAGATTTGGTTTTAGGTGCTTTGGTTAAAGTCTTTTTAGAGGCATTGCCATAACGATCATAGACGTAACTGCGTTGAACAATTTCATTTATATGAAATTAATAATGTAACAATGTAACAGTAGTAAGAAAAATAATGATCAATATTTGATTAAAGAGATCCAATTGTAAATAAGTGGATATGTATATAAAGGATTAATGATATAGTAAAGTGTGAAACAATAACGAAGACGTAATAAATATATGTCA
>CALGWE010000747.1:0-3479 GCA_937935915.1 uncultured Clostridia bacterium | reverse complement strand
AATAATCTGTAATATAGTCGTAATCTTATGCACATAAAAAAGAATTATCACACTAGACTCAGCTTCTATGTGTGATAATTCTTTTTGGTTTTGATTAAGTATTAGTAACGATAGCTTTCTAATACAGGGATAATGCAGGCCTCGTTTTCTTGGAAAATATCAAGACCACTAATGCGTATTTGTTTTTCTAACTCTCTATAATCTTCTGGAAGATAGTTAATAATCTTTTTACCTTCTATCACCTTAAAAAGTAAGAAAGACTCACCATCAGGTTGTTCATATAATGTGACTTCATGGGTACTCAGCTGTTTGTCAATCATAATACTCACACGTTTTGTATCACTTAACCGCTTACAGTCTTCAGGTTCTAACCATCTTACAATTTGCCTTGAATCCATATTAAATACGCCCCCTTATTGAACTACTTTTATACAATATATCAACAAGAGGTCATGTCCTATGACAAGTTTTTAAGAAAAGACAAGCTATTTTACGAAAATTACTCGTTAGGATAAATAACGCCCCACTGTTTTCTTAAATCATCCATAAATTGCATCACATATAATGTTTCTGCATGTGGCATGGCTTCACATTCTAATTTACCTGCTCTAATCGCTGCTATAGAGGCGCTTACTTCATATTCATAACCAGTAATTTGTGCAGGTACTTCAATAGTTTGAATGAGCTGACGTGTTAAGTTATAAACTTTAATGCATTCACAGTTATTAATGTTCTCAATCACCATATAACCCTTGTCACCAGAAATAATACCCTGCCTGTCTGTTTGCGCAAGCACTGTACTATTTAAAACAGCCATTTTGCCATCTTTATAAGTGATGGTGATGCTATTTTGTAAATCCACACCTTTATCGGATAATACAGCTGTAGAAGTTACTTGCTCAATCTCTTTTCCAAAGTGCATAAAAGCAAAGTTAAGTGGGTAAAGTCCAATATCTAATAATGCACCACCTGCTAAACTTGGCTCAGCAATTCTCTCTTTGTCCCAAATCACATAGCCTAAATTAGCGGTTAAGCTAGCTGGCTTACCAATAATGCCACTTGCGATTAACTCATCAATGATTTGACGAGATGGCATATAACGTGTCCAAATTGCCTCTGTAATAAGTACATTTTTACTTTTAGCAAGGGCTATAATTTCTTCTGCTTCTTTTGTATTTCTTGTGAAAGCCTTTTCACATAAAACATGTTTCCCATGATTAATACATAATTTAGCATGTTCATAATGTAATGAATGCGGGGTAGCAATATAAACGAGTTCCACTTCATCATCTGCTACCAGTGCTTCATAAGAGCCATATGCCTTTTTAATCCCAAATCTCTCTGCAAACGCTTTGGCACGTGCTTCATCACGGGCTGCTACAGCATAACATTCTACATCTGACATGGCCATAAGTGTTTTCACCATAGTTTCTGCAATATGGCCTGCGCCTATAATTCCTATTTTCATCTTATTTCCTCTTTCATGTAATATCTTTTTTATTGTAATACATTTTAATTAGAAATAAAACCTAAATTATTCATAACCAATCTCATCAATTGCTACAATGCCTTCTTGCTCTGTAAACGCCAATCTTATGGCTACTATTTGCGACATATCAATCTGACTATTATTGGCTTTAAACTGCTCACTTTGAACACTGACTGTTTGAAACTGATGTTTATATTCCTTTTCATCTAAAACATATTGTAATTTATTGAGTCTGACCAAAAAGGCTGGATAAACTATGGCACAGTCTTCAAGTGACACTTCAGCGATTTGATTATTGCGATCAACTACTTGAATGCGCGCTTCTAGCAGCTTAGCCTGTGCTTCTTCAAAGTTTTCTCTTAAGTTCATAATATCAAATTGTACTGCCCCATGGTCCATATTCATAGGTGGCATATTTACTATCAAAGTTGGGGCCAAACCATTTTCCCACTTCAGATAGATGGCACTATTACTTTGCATCGCTTCTGTAGGATATAATCCTTCTGTCCATATATTACCCCCTTGTACATCAAGTGTTACCCCTTTTAAACTTCCTGTGACTAAACTTGTATCTTCTTCAAAGTTACAAAGCACCTTAAAATCAGAGTTTTGATAACTTTGTACATATAAAGTTTGTGGTAAATAGGCCTTATATTTATGATAATCCTCTAAAAGTCCTCTGTGACTCGTATCTTCCCTTAGACTACAATCTAAAAACGTTTTGATAAAAATCTCTGCTATGCGCTGCTGCTCACTTTCACTTACAAAATTCTTTACATTAAGAACCTTTGTATAAAAACCGGTTTGGTCATATAATCCCCTTTTCCTGTAAAATGAATATTTTTATATTGTTTCATCCCACTAAAGTTATAAAGGTCCTGATCATTAGAACCATGAATAATCAGGTAATTCACATCCTCTAATACCACTGATTTATTCGTTGGCTTATACTGATCAATAGTTGGTGCAATGGCTATGAGCCCTTTAATATTAAAATGATAGTTTAAATGCATCGTCCCATTATTAGGATTTACAGCTTCTTGATTAAATAAATAAGCAATACTTATGGCCTCACCGCCTCTTGAATGCCCAGCTAAAGCTAAACGCTCCTCATCTATTTTTTGATAAATGAGATTGTTAGGGGCATTATTATACTCTAAAACTGTAGCTATATTCTCAAGTAATAATATGGCCCTTGCATCATTTTCATTATTTAAAAAGTTGCAGGCATTTTCATCCACCGATACGACCACATAACCATAAGCGGCTAAATATTCGCCTAAATACTGATACCCTAAGTAAGACTCTTCTCGGTAATCATGATTGCCATGTACTATAAAAAGGGTTGGGCAATGACCTACTTCCTTCGGATACCATATTTCTCCCCTAATAGGTACAGCATCTAAATCATAGCCTTGATATCTTTTTTTGATATACCCCAGTGCCCCACTTTGACTGGCATAGCTTTTTAAATTAATTGTGCGTGATAACAAATCTGCCTCTCTTATATCATAGGTACTTGATAAAACTGTATAATTTCCCCCTTGAATAGAACCTTGGAAGCTCTGGGCTTCATCTGGCGTTAACCTATCTATCTCATGATCTAACTTTAAATACGTTTTAATATAGGTATCCTCAAAGCCCTCTGTATTTAAAAACCAAGTACCAAGTATGATGAGTGCACTGCCTATTAATACCACACTGATATTAAATGCAGTGAAACGTCGCCCTATGAGAAAGGACCATAAACTCTTTAAAAATAAAATGAGCATAGCCCCTATAATAATCCCAATCACAACTACCTTTAACGCTGCCATTCGAAAGGCAAAGTAAGTCATCCCACTAATCACTACACCCAAAATCATTAGGGCCGCAATCAGTTCTTCTACGCCATTTCTAAGGGATAAAGTAATAAGCCAGCCTCCTATCAGCTGCACAACTGCCCCTAAAGCAATACACCCCATGGCCACAAGCATCTCTCCTAATGGCC
>CALGWE010000746.1:0-2291 GCA_937935915.1 uncultured Clostridia bacterium | reverse complement strand
ATTTTACTTAAATACATACTAAATTACTTAAAAAAGTTAAATCCATCGTGCAAAATGAGAAAAGTAGAGTATGGGGGGAGAGAGCTTGAAGAAGACAGGTGGGAGAAAATGTCTTGCAATGTTCACACTGCTTAGTATGTTGATAGAAGTTTTTCCGCAGCAAGTTACCTTTGGGAGGACCACAGAGGATTTAGAGACTTACATGGAAGATTTATCTTCATATACTGAAATTCAAAGGTATGCTGAATATTTACAGCAAAATGCAAAAGTGCCACATCAAGAAATTACGATTGAAGCAGATAGTTATGTACGTAGTGAGGGCATGAATGTCTCTGTTTTAGCAAACTATGAAGGTAAAGAAGGAAATAGTATTTTGACTAATGAAGAAGGACTTGTTGAATGGGAAGTGAATGTTGAGGAAGAAGGATATTATAATTTAGAGGTGCTGTATTATCCGGTAGAAGGAAAAAGTTCGGATATCCAAAGGGGCATCTTTATTGATGGTCAGTTACCTTTTCAAGAAGCAAGTATGATTGGATTTAATCGTTTTTGGGATAATGCGAAAGAAGAAATCGAAGTAGATAATCAAGGGAATGATTTAAAGCCAAGTCAAATAGAAGCACCGAGATGGAGTGAAATATTAGTAAGGGATTCAAACGGATATTATGCGAATCCTTTTGAATTTTATTTTTCAAAGGGGAAACATACGATTACCTTTGTATCTCAAAGAGAGCCCATGGTTATTAGGAAGTTATCATTAATGCCAAAAGAGGAAACTGTAAGCTATGCCAAAAAGCTTAAAGAGTATGAAGCGAAAGGCTATGAAAAGGTCATAGGAGAAACAATCACCATAGAGGCAGAGCAGGCAAGTTTAAAATCTTCACCTATGCTTTATCCATTAACAGACCATTCAAGTCCAGCAATTACACCTTATAGTCCTTCAGAGATCAAGATGAATACTATTGGTGGGGAGAAGTGGAATAAATCAGGACAGTGGATTGAATGGCAAGTCAATGTACCTAAAAGTGGTTTATATGAGTTAGGTATGAACTTAAAACAAAACTTTATTAGAGGAATACCTGTTACAAGGTCATTAACCATTGATGGAAAAATTCCTTTTGAAGAAGCTAAAAAGTTAACTTATAAATATGATAGTAATTGGCGTACAGAGTTTATAGGAGATGGGGAAAATCCCTATTTATTTTACTTAGAAGAAGGGCAGCATTCTTTAAGGCTAGAAGCTACTTTAGGTGATTTAGCACCACTTATCAGAGAAGTAGAAATAGGAGTTAAAAATCTAAATGAGCTTTATCGTAAAGTGATCATGGTAACTGGTGTAGAACCAGATAAATATCGAGATTATCAATTAGGAAAAGTATTACCAGAACTTAGTGAGGAATTTGGGGTAGAACGTGACCGCTTAAATAAGATAGCAGGAGAACTTCAAGCATTAGTGGGTAAAGCTAGTGATAAGGATGCTATTCTTTTAACTATTGCAAAACAAACAGATATGTTTAATAAAGATATTGATAAGATTATTTCTAGACTTGGAGACTTTAAACTAAATATTGGTACATTAGGGACATGGCTTACAGATATGCAAAAGGAGCCATTACAATTAGATGCCCTTTATATTGTATCACCAGGAGAAAACATGCCAAAAACTAAAAATTCTTGGACAAGCCGCCTATGGCATAATATGCAAAAGCTTTATTACTCATTTATCATTGATTACAATGCAATCGGTAATGTAAGTAATGATAAAAAGGCAAGAACGATTACAGTATGGGTGCCTACAGGACGTGACCAAGCTAATACAATTAAGGCCCTTATTGATGAAACATTTACACCACAAACAGGAATCAATGTTAACTTAATGCTTGTACAACCGGATGTACTTTTAAGAGCAACTCTTTCAGGAGAAGGACCTGATGTGGCAATGCAAGTTACAAATGATGTACCACTTAACTTTGCCATGCGTGGTGCAGCTATCAATCTTAGACAATTTCCTGACTATGAAGAAGTGGCAAGTCGTTTCTATGATAGTGCCAGAGTACCATATGATTTTGAGGGAGCTTCTTATGCACTTCCTGAAACTGAAACATTCTTTATGCTTTTCTATAGAAAAGATATTTTAAAAGAATTAGACATACCAAAAAGTATGCTTCCAGAAGTAAAACCTTCAAGTTACATATATGGAAAAACTGATGTACATATTTTAGGTGAAGAAGTGCCAATAGCAGGTTGTGCAGGAGATCAACAGTCAGCTTTATTTGGACAAACATGTTTTG
>CALGWE010000745.1:0-6570 GCA_937935915.1 uncultured Clostridia bacterium | reverse complement strand
TCACTAATGAATCTCCTCCTTTAGTACTTCTACTGCCTTTTGTAATTGGATATCTTCTTTCTGTGAGTTTGGATTTTGTGAGTAATTCGACTGGGAGTGTTACAACATAGTCTGGCTCAATACCTATTCCTTGGATACATATGCCACTAGGTGTAAAGTATTTTGCTGTTGTTACTTTAAGTGCCGAACCATCTGTTAATGGAATAACACTTTGTACAACGCCTTTTCCATAAGTTGTCTCTCCTATAAGTTTTCCTCTTCCTGTATCCTTAATAGCACCTGCTAATACTTCTGAAGCACTGGCACTATTCCCATTAACTAATACTACGATTGGTATATCTATATACTGATCATCTGCATAATATACTTCATTTTTTCCAACTTTATTTTCTGTAGAAACTACGACGCCTGCTGGTACTAATTCATCTGCTATTTTTTGTGTTATCTTTAAAAGTCCACCTGGATTATCACGTACATCAATAACTAGACCTTGCATTTGATTTTCTGTAAGTTCATCTAATGCTTCTTTAAATTGGTCATAAGTAATCTCTTCAAATTGAACGATTTTAATATAACCAATATTATCTTTTAACATCTTAGATTCTACTGATGCTGTTGTAATATTTCTTCTTTCTACATCTAAATCATATGATCTACCTTCCGAAGGTCTATAGATTGTTATTTTTACTTTACTCCCTATTTTTCCTTTTACCATGTTTGGTAAACTTGAGAAATCGTCTCCTGTTACAGTTTGGCCTGCCACTTTTATAATTTTATCATTAGGAAGCATACCTACTTCCTCTGCTGGAGACCCTTCAAATACATCTACAATCATAATTGTATTATCCGCACTATCTAAAGTCATTTGAATACCTATTCCTGCATATACCCCACTAGACTTTTCCATGAAGCTGGCATATTCATCTGCAGTATAATAATTTGTATATATATCACCTACGCCACTTACAAAACCTTTGTAAATACCTTCACGAAGCTTTTCAGTATTTACATCCCCTACGTAATAGTTGTTAATGACCGATTCAATCGCTAATAATTTTTTATCTACGTAATAGTATTTATCTACAAACGCCGTAGTCGTTACAAATACTATTATCAAGAGCAATAAACTTATAGCTTTTCTTCGAAAACACCTTATCTTTTTCATCTATAAGATCTCCTTCTTCTGAAGTATACTAATGTTATTTTATGTTATTTGTATTTTATTATCCTTATTAGAACCATTTACTTCTGTAAGTTACGAAGTCTTTAAAACACTAATAGCTTCTTGAAGCTGTGTGTCACTTTCATAACTCATTGTTCCTTTACTCATTAACTGGATAATAGCTTCCATATTTTGTGCCACTTCTTTATCTACTGCAATGCCACCTTCTTTAACTTCCTTACCTTCCTTGGTATAAAGAATACCTGTTGCTAAACGAAGTCCACTCCCATCATCTAATGAGAATAGTTCACTGACATATCCAGCTCCTGCTGAATGACTACCTACTAATGGAATACTTCCTTTAATGGCTGCTGGAAGTGCTTCTATAATACCCATTGTTCTATTGTTTACTAATACAACAACTTTATTATCTACTTTACCATCAGTTGTATAATAGTCTTTCATTTCACCTTTTTTATCTTTTATTTTAAAGGCTACAGATTTATCTATAAATAAATCACATAGTTTAAGTGTTTCTTCTAAGTTATTACTATATAAATCTCTAATATCTAATACAACTTTATGATGACCACCTTTTTCAAATGTGCCTAATACTTGTTTAACCTGCTCACTTGTACCTGCTGTAATATTCTTTAACTTAATATAGCCTATTTCGCCTATCTCATCTGCCTTTAAACTAGGTTTTTCAATAAGTTCTTTCGTTAGTTTAATTTTTCTCTCAGTAGTATTATTAGCATTTTTACGAATCACATAAGTGTTACTACTACCTTCTTCTGCATTACTTAGCAGTTTAGATAAGGCTGCTTCATTAGAATAGATTACTTTCACATTATCTACCTTAACGATTTGCTCTCCTATTTTTATACCTGCTTTATCTGCCGGAGACTCTGGTACTACATCTGTTATAACTAGATGATTACCATCAAGTCCCCAACTATATGAAAGTCCTGTACTAATAGTCTTACCTTCCTCATAAACTAAGTTGGCCTTATATTCGGTCTCATCTAAATAATAGCTTGTTGGATTTTCTAAGCCTTCTACATATCCTGTGTATATGCCATCATCCAATTTTTGCTGATTAATTTCCCCTATATAAAGCTTGTTAATTTGACGACTTAAAAATTTAAGCTTAGAAAAAGTAGCCCCTTCACTGCCTTGTATAAAACTACAACCAGCGAGTATTGTTACAATACCAGCTACAGCTAGTATTTTCTTGCCTTTTATTTTTGTATGCATCACTTGCTTTCGCTCCTTTTATCTAAAGTATCCACCTTGCAAAAAAATCCTTAAAACTATTGTCCTAAGGATTTTTTGTTTTGTATTATCAATTATATGCTATGTAAAGTTATTTCATCCATTATTTGCTTAAATATCCCCAAGGCGATGTGTGCGATCCATTAGCGCGTACTTCGAAGTGGCAGTGGTTCCCTGTAGAATAACCTGTACTACCAATCTTAGCAACTGTTTGTCCCTTTGTAACAGTTTGTCCTGTACTTACTGTCAATGAAGAATTATGTCCATATAAGGTTACTAAACCACCACCATGATTAATCATGATTGTATTACCATAACCCCTTACCCAGCCTGCTACAATAACAACGCCATCTGCTGCTGCTACTACACTTTCTCCATAACCTGCTGGAATATCAATACCTGTATGGAATTCATTCTTTCCTGAAATAGGACTTGTTCTAGGATTATATTCTGAACTTATATTATAATAACCTGGTACTGGCCAAGCAAATGTACCTCCACTATATTTGTGTGAACTACTATAATTGCCGCCTCCTCCACTATTACTACTACTATTTGCTCTTTCACTTTCCGCTACAAGACGATTAATCTCAGCTTGAAGTGCATCAGATTCTTCTTGCATTTGCTCAATTTCAGACTTAATCTTGCGTTCTGCTTCTTTGAGCTTAGCTAAAGACTCATGTTTTGTATTACGTGCTTTTTCTAGTTCAGTTTGCTTAGCAACTTGCACCTTCTTAATATCTTCTAAATCTGCCTTCTCAGTTTCTATAATCTGTTTTGCTGACTCTATACCTGCAATAGTTGCTTTATAATCATCAAGGGCCTTATTATCTCTATCTGAAATACGTTTAATATATTCTAGCTTATTAATTGCATCCCAGAAGTTATTTGATGAAAAGATTACTTGTATGTAACCACTTCTCTTATTCTTATACATTTGCACCATACGCTTTTTAGTGTCTTCATATTGTGCATCTTTTTTAGCATTCATATCGTCTAATTCGATTTGCTTTGTATCAATGGCTTGTTCTTTCTTTGAGATTTGACCATTTAACTCTTGAATCTTATCTTGTATGTCTACCATTTGTAAATCTACTTTTTTAATAGCTGCTTGCATGGCCTCTATTTTCTCATTATTAGCTGCCAACTCCTGCTTGCTACTTTCTATCTCTTGCTTTTTATTATTTAACTGGTTCTTCTTATTTGTAATAGATGAACCATACACTGGGGTAAGAAGCAATAGAAAGGCAAGTATAATACTTATCTTCTTTCTCATCTCCATCCCCCACTTACACTTGAAGGTGCTTGCGAATTGCAAAAGCACTCCCTACAAGCCCAATAAATGTACCAAGTCCAAGACAAATTGGTATCATACCATTCATAACTGTTGCTGTAGCAACTAAGTGAATGCCTTCTAAACTATTCATAAGTTGAAGTGCAATCTTCTTATTTAAGAAATCATATGAACATGCAATAGCTGTAATGGCTATTATGCCACTAATTAACCCTATAGTCATTCCCTCTATTAAAAAAGGAAGTCGTATAAACCAATCTGTAGCACCAATATATTTCATGATATTAATTTCTTTACGTCTTACATAAACAGTTAGTTTAATTGTATTAGACATGAGTAATAGGCCTACTATAATTAAACAAATAATAATACCTACACAAATATAATCAATTGTCTTATTAAGATTAATAAACATTTGTGTTTCTTGTTTAAGGTACTGCGTTTCAATACCTTTTAACTGTTTCAGTGCTGCCACTACAGCTTCTTGCTCTGTAATATCATAAACAGTTATTTCAAAGGATGCTGGAAGTGGGTTATCTTCTTTAAAGTCTTCAAAAATTGAAGTATCATCGCTTTCCTCACTAAAGGTCTTCAATGCTTCTTCTTTTGAAATATACTTCACTTCTTTTACACTGCTGATTCCTTCTATTTGCTGCTTAATTTGTTGAATTTGGTCTTCATTTACATCCTCATTAACATAGCATGTAATACCAAATTTATTTTCCACTTGTTTAAGAAGTGAATCAATATTCATGCCTATGGCATATGACATTCCTAGTATTAAAAGGCACAAAACAATGGTACCTGCCGAAGCAAGTGCCATCGTTTTGTTTTTCCATAGGCCTATGATACCCTCTTTAAATAAATATCTGAGAGTATTCCAACTCATCGTCATAGCCCCCTTCATATACATCTTTACTAATTTGACCATCTGAGATTTCTATAACACGCTTTTTAAGAGCATTAACGATTTCTCTTTCATGAGTTGCCATAATAATTGTGACACCTCTTTTATTAATATCCTGTAAGCAATTCATAATTTCCCATGAAGTTGCTGGATCTAAATTACCTGTTGGTTCATCAGCAATGAGAATAGGGTTATTATTAACGATGGCACGGGCAAGTGCTGTTCTTTGTTGTTCTCCACCTGATAACTCATTTGGATAGCATCTTGCTTTTCTAGCCAACCCTACAAGACCTAGTACCATAGGTACATTTTTACGGATCTCTCTAGATGACGCACCTACTATTTGCATTGCAAAAGCTACGTTTTCATAAACAGTTTTATTTGGAAGTAGTCTAAAGTCCTGGAATACTATACCTAAATCTCTTCTAAGATAAGGCACCTGTTTGCGTTTAAGTTTTGTAATTTCTTTGTTATTAATAATAATCTTCCCATGATCTGGCTCAATTTCTTTAAGTAGTAACTTTAAGAAAGTAGATTTACCTGAGCCACTATTTCCTGTTATGAATACAAATTCCCCTTTTTCAATGGATAGACTTACGTCTTTTAGTCCCACTGCCCCATTAGAATAAACTTTTGATACGTTTTGTAAATGAATCATTTTTTAATCACCGGTTTCTTTTTCTATAATCTATTTTGACTTTGCTTTTCCATGTAGTCCATGTATTGGCTTACCATAATTGTAATTTTGAATACAATAGCGTCATCAAATTCACGTAAATCTAAACCAGTTGTTTTTAATAACTTATCAAGTCTATATACAAGTGTATTTCTATGGATATAGAGTTGTCTAGACGTTTCTGATACATTTAAGCTATTTTCAAAGAACTTATTAACTGTCATAAGTGTTTCTTCATCAAAGCTATCTACACGTTTATCTTTAAGTACTTCTTTGATAAATAATTTACAAAGTGAAAGTGGTAATTGATAAATGATTCTACCAATACCAAGTTTAGAGTAATGTGAAATATGTCCTTCACAGTTGAAAATCTTACCAACTTCAAGTGCCATATTTGCTTCTTTATATGAATTTGATACATCTTTAAGGTCATTTACAACAGCACCAACTGCTACATATACCTTACTCATGGCTTCTGCACTTAATGTATCATAAATCATTTTTGCATAACCTTCAATCTCAGCTGGATCATCTGAGTTAACTTCTTTAACTAAAATCATATTTTTTTCATCTACAGCAGTAACGAAGTCTTTTGTTTTGTCTGGGAAAATATTTCTTAAAATGTCTGACATATTGCTATCTTTTTTCTCGTTACATTCGATAAGATATACAACACGTTGTACATTATTTTTAATATGTAACTTTTTAGCTCTTGTATAAATATCTACTAAGAGAAGATTATCTAATAGTAAGTTTTTAATAAAGTTATCTCTATCAAAACGTTCTTTATATGCTACAAGTAAGCTTTTTACTTGGAATGCTACGATTTTGCCTAATTTATAAGCTTCATCATCTGCACCTGTTACAGAAAGAACATACTCTACAAGATATTCATCATAGATCTTAAAGTAATGTGATCCTTGCATTTCTTGGCTATCTGCTTGTGAATTAATGAAGGCTTCAACTTGGGGTACGTATTCACCTGCCACGCAATCACTATCTGTTGTAACTACAATTTTTGCTTCTGCATCTAAAATGCAGTATTCTCTTCTTGTAATGGCTTTAATACCATCGATTGTATTTTGTAAAATTTGATTAGATATCATATGTGTATCAGCTCCCAAATATTAAATAATTTGTATTCGCAGTATCTTTAATACTATTTTATCCTATTTATATGTAAAAAAAAAGTGGCTGCTTAAAAAAAGTATGTCATCTTATTTTATATAGAAGAAATTTATATCCAATAAATGTAT
>CALGWE010000744.1:0-8053 GCA_937935915.1 uncultured Clostridia bacterium | reverse complement strand
AAAATAACATAAAACATACAAGCATATAAAAGTATTTAAAATGGTTTATCTATAACAATAGTAAATATCCAAAATATTTCCTTCCTTATTAAAAGGAAATATTTATGCAAAAAAAGGTATTCAAATAGGATACCTTTTTTCTCTAATCTTTAATTTATAAATTCTTGCTCCCAGTTAAAATAACCTGTTTGCTCATTTTTAACGTATTTTAAATATGCCGCATAAGTACTGCCATTACGACTTCTAAGATTACGGAAGCCTACTTTACCATTTTTAAGAAGCAATTCTACCATAGGACGTGTTACAGTTTTACCCAGCATAGCAATATACTTATCATTTTTCCAAATCGTATATTTACAGCCACCCTTCCAATTCACACAACCAAAAGCCTTATCACTTTCTACAATGGCATTACCACAAATCGGACAAACGCCTACCGGTTCTACATTTTTAGGTATTTCTACTTTTGTACCACTAAGTACCTTTGTATCATTTTTAATAGCCTCTACAGCTTCTGCTGTAAAGTCCTTGATCATATTTAAGAAATCATCTTTTTGGAATTTACCTTTTTCAATATCTGATAAAGTCTTTTCAAGACGTCCTGTATATTCAAGGTCAAGTAGCTGCCTAGCTGGGAATGTTTCAACTAATGCTTTACCTAAATCTGTACATACGAGACTTTTTCCTTTAGCCTTAATATACTCTGCATCTTTAAGCTTTTTAATGGTTTCTGCACGAGTAGCTGGTGTTCCGATACTAAAACCACTTAAAATGCTGGCCATCATTTTAAGTGTATCTTCTTCACTTTCTTCCTTGCTCTCATCTTTGCCATCTCCTTTAAAGCCCTTACCACAAGTTTCCATAACACGTAAAAGTGTTTTCTCTGTATGGGCTTTAGGTGGCTTTCTTGTAACTTCACCTACAGTGGCTTTTTTCACTTCTACAATTTCATCTTTTGCCACTTGTGGTAAAATCACATCTTTTTCTTTGCTTTCCTTAGTCCCTTTAGCTTCTAGCTTCTCGACAATACGCCAGCCTTCTACTAATTGCACTTTACCCTTTGTAATAAATACGCCTTTTGGTACTTCTTGTACCTTGGTAACAAGCTTAGTTTCTTCATATTCTGCTACAGGTAGGAACTGCATTAAGAAACGGTTTTTAACCGCATTATAAACGATTTGTTCATCTGCTGTTAAACCTTTTGGAATCATATAGGTTGGTACGATGGCACTATGGCTCTCTACCTTGCTATTATCGAAGATTCTCTTATTATCTACAAATTTAATTTGCGCCTCATAAGGAAGTCCTACTTTAAGTGTATCTAATACTTTTTTCGTCCTTCCTTTTAAGCTTTCTTCCAGTGCCAAACTCCCTGTTCTAGGGTAAGTAATATATTTCTTTTCATATAAAGATTGTGCCACTTTAAGTACTTTATCAGATGTCCAGCCCTTATATTTACTTGTAATATACCCTTGTAAATTTGAAAGGTTAAATAAGAAAGGCGCATATTCCCTTTTCTTCTCAACTTGCTTATCAATAATTTGCGCTGGCTTATTTTTAATAAGCTCTGCCATCTCTTCTAAGACTTTTTTGTCCTCAAATTTTTCGTTATCTTTACCTTCTTTATCCTTCTCATAGTAAGTCGCTTCGAAAGCCTCATTTTGACTTGTTTTAAAGTTCGATAATAACTTATAGTAAGTGGAAGCTTGGAATTTCTCAATTTCCTTATCTCTATCATAAATAATCTTTAATGTTGGTAAAAGCACACGACCAATATTCAGGATTTTTTTACTTCCTGGATTGTATTTCACTGTAGCTACTGAAGTTAAGTTAATCCCTATCATCCAGTCTGCCCATTGTCTACCAATCCCTGCATCTTGAAGGGATTTCATCTCTTCATTAGGTCTTAAATTCGCAAGCCCTTTTTGAACCTCTTCAGGTGTCCATTCATTTAAAAGCATACGATAAACAGGCTTCTGTTCATTAAAGTATAAAAAGATTTCATCACCGATTACTTGTCCTTCACGGTCAAAGTCAGTAGCTGAAATAACCCCATCTACATCTTCACGATCAATAAGGCTTCTAATAATCTCTAATTGCTTTTGTGCTCCAGCATCTACCTCAGCTTTATTTTTACTATCACATTTAATCTTATATTTAAATTCTTCTGGTATAAACGGAAACTTTTCAAGGCGCCAACTTTTCATTTGTTCATCATAGTCTTTTGCATCATATAACTGTAATAAATGACCAAACGCCCATGTAATTAGATAATCATTTCCCTCAAAGTAACCATCGCATCGTTTTCTAATTTGAAGTGCATCTGCTATATTTTTTGCAACAGAAGGTTTCTCTGCTATAATTACACGCATCTTTTCAACTCCTCTATCTTCCCTATTGTTACATCTTGCTCAAAACTACCACTTTTTATAACAATAGCATCTGTTTTGCAAAAACAAACATAAGGAACTGTTACATTATTTTGAAATGCTAATGCAACAGTTCCTTATGTCTTTTGTCAATTCTTTATTTCATTATAACATATCTTCCCCTTTATGCACAACCTAACCCCAAACATACGTTCGTTTGTTTTAAGCCTATAAATACGTTTCTGATAGTTCTAACACTATTTACCAGCATATTTTATTTAAAATTAGGTAAGTTCTCTAATGTAATCACATATGGATGGTTATACACTTCTCTTATATGTTCCTTGGTCATATTATTTAAAATCATCTCTTGCTGCTCCCAGTTCCAAATCGTAAAGTAAAGCCATGGGACTTCATCTTTTATTAATTGCTCTGGATGAGGGATGATAAAGCTCTCTGCAAGAGCAACAGGCTTAGTACCTCCCATACTTTCCTCCACCACCTTATACTCCCTTTGATTACTGCCATAATCATATGCAGGCCCATATACATCACTACTACCTATATCACAATAATCATCCCCTACATAATAATTAGGGTCAGGAGCATTCCAAACCCATATCAAATTATTAAGCCCATAGTGATTAGTAAGCTCATCATATAACAAGTGATAAAGCTGCTTATAAGCTCCCTCTCCTTTTCTGCTCCACCAAAACCAGTTGCCATTGGCTTCATGTAAAGGACGCCATAATATAGGAATATTTCTTTCTTGAAAACGCATTAAAACCTTGGCTATCTGCTGAATATCTTCCATCATTAACTTATTTTCTGTGCTACCACTTACTAAAGCCTTTTCAATATCAAAGTCTGTTTTATGGGCATAAAAGGTCTTGTCATAGCCTATAATAGGCGCAAACCAGTGCCAGCATAAAGTGACTATGCCTCCTCTCTCTTCCCACCATTTGATAGCTTCTTCCACAGAACCACGATTGCCTTCTACCTCTTTATGGCAATCAATCTCTATACTATTTGTATTTTCTTGCTTTTGAGGTAATTTCTTTGTGTTACTTCCTTTTGTATAACTTAACAAATCAAAGCTACGAATCGCTGGATACTTCCCTGAAATCTCAAATATCTCTTCTAATTGGTTTCCTTTGGCTGCATTCGTGTGTTGTCCTGATATAATCCCCTTACCATAAACGGACTTAAAATAAGCCATTAAGCGCTTACAAACAGGTAAGGCATTTTTGTTACTCAAAGTAAATTCTACTTGCTTCATTTTCTCCCCCACTTACTTATTTTATAAAAGCTGATTGGAAAACATATTTTCCAACCAGCTTTTAAATTACTTATTATTTTACTTGTTATTTACTCTATGTATAGATTCAATTATTCACTTTTCTTAAATACTGCATTTACACTATCTTGTGCAAGTTGTTTGTTAGCTTCTACAGCTTGAGCAACTGTTTGACCATCTGTTAATAAATTACCTACAACTGTATTAAGAGGATAATCTGTTACACCATCTGAAAGATCCTGTGTTTCACCTTCTCCGAATGCAATAGCATTCTCCATGTCTTTTTCTGTTTTAAATAATGTAGATAACCATTCACGGCTAGCTTCTGCTTTGATTTCATAGTCTCCACCGTACCAGTCTTGAACTTCTTCAAAGATCATTAAAACATCTTCTGGATTTTCAACCCCTTTAGGAATCGCAACACCACCAATACCTATCATATATGTAGCCCCTGTTGTATTACTTGGACCTGTTGGAAATGGTACTACAGAGTAATTGAAGCTTCCATTATCTCCTTCTCCAAGTACCCAGCTTTGTAAGTAGAACATTGCTGATTTACCTTCTCTATAAGCTTGTAAGTTACCATTCCATTCCCATACATTATTATCTGCAAGGTAAGCAACTTTATCTGTATTATAGAGTTTATTGAAGAACTCTAAAGCTTCCATTGTTTTAGGATCTGATAAACCTTCTTTAAAATTATTATCAATTAAATAGCCATCATTTGATGCGATAAATTGTTTAGCCATTAAAAGTGGTACACCTGAAATACCAAATTGATCCACAACATTATCTCCATCTGTATCTTTTGTTGCTGCTTTAGCAATTTCTAAGAATTTTTCCCATGTCCATTCACCTTTTTCATAAAGGGATACTGGATCTTCAACGCCAAGTTCACTAATAATATCTTCATTAACACCTAAGAAACTTGCATTAACCTGCTCATTTTTTTCTGCCATTGCATAGTGTTTTCCATTAATTTCTGTTACAGGTATTGATACATCGTGTGCATTAAAGACATCAGCTTCTGGTAAGTTAATATCTTCAAGTGCCATAATTTGTCCACTAACAGCTAGAGGAATAGCTTTTGCTGCTTCTAAGTTTACAGCATCTGCATATGGATCTCCAGCCATAACACTTGTTGTAAGTTTTGTATCAAGTTCTTCATAAGGTACATTGATAAATTCAATTTTACAATTATATTTTTCTTCTACACGTTTAAGGTTTTCCCATTTATAAATATCTTCAACTGTTGCTGTAGATGGGTCTGGTTCTTCTTTTGGCATTGGATCCCAGTTATACGCAAATGTGAACGTACGCCCATTCATATCCTTTGCTGGATATTTATCATATGGTGCTGATGCTTCTTCCTCTGCTGGTGCATCTGCTTGTGTATCTGCTTGTGTATCTTCTGCTGTTGGTGACTCAGCTGGAGCATCACTACTTGTATTTGCTGTATTATTACCACATCCTACAGGTACAATACTCATTGCACCGATTAAACCTAATGCTAAAGCTTGTTTGAATTTTTTCATTTAAAATTCCCCCTTAATCATTGTATTTAAATAAATTACTAACCAACTATACCACTTCGCTCGATGCCTTCCATAAAGTGTCTTTGTAAGAACAAGTAAATAATGAGTAATGGTACAATAACAAGTAAAATGCCACTATCTACAATAACTTGTAGAATGTTAACATCTTGAATCTTCAACGCCTGTGTTACATTGGCTGCAAGCGTTGTAACCTTAAGTGACAATAGATTAAAGTTGTTCATATATAATGAAGCAAAATATGTATCATTATATTGCCATACAAAGGAGAATAGCATCACTGTAATCATAGAAGATTTTGCATTTGGCAGCATAACATGGAAGAACGTATAAAATGGACCTGCACCATCTATCCAAGCTGCTTCTTCTATCTCTTTTGGTAACCCTTTAAAGAATTGTCTATAAATATAGATATAAAGTCCTGAGCGAAGACCCAAGCCTGTTATTGTCATGAGTAACATAGGCCAAATGGTATTCATTAAATTAATACCATTCTTACCAGTAATGAGTTTTACAATGCCAAATAAATCAAAGTATCTAAACTGTGCATACATAGGTACCATTAAAGTCTGTGTAGGCACAACGATTGTTAAAATAACAAGGCCAAATAATAAGCTATTTCCTTTAAACTTAAATCTTGCAAACCCATAACCAATCATTGCACATATTCCTGCTTGTATCAGCATAAGTCCTAAGCAGAATAATAACGTGAAAATCAAAGTCTTTACATAATTCATCTGAGTGATTGCTATCTTTAAATTATTTAATGTAAATTCTTCTGGTATCAAATAAACAAGTGGATTATATATATCATTTTCACTCATAAATGTCTTTGATAAAATCCCTATTAATGGACTAATAACGATAAATGAAATCCCTATGAGGATGATCATTTTAATTAAGTTTAAGAAGAAATTCCCTACTACCTTGCCAAGTTTATTCCTCTTCATTTCATCCACCTTAAATGTCTTACAACTTTGAATCAAAGACTTAGTTAAAGCCATCTTAGGCTGTTGCATATAAATCCCCTCCTTCTATGATTGATAAAATACCTTTTTCGAAATGAGTCCACAGATAATCACTAAGGCTAAACAAATACATCCTGAACTTACAAGACTCATTACAGCACTTAATCCAAAGTTTTGTTCTGTAAAAGCTACTGTAGATGCGAGTTCTACTACATCAGTTTGTGCATATAAATCCACAATTGTATAAACGACATTAGTGACAATAAGTGGGCTTACCATAGGGAAAGTTACCTTCCAAAAGCTCTCATAAGTTGTGGCTCCCTCAATTTTAGCAACCTCATATAAGGCTGGGGAAATAGATTGTAGGGCAGCTAAGAAAATCAAGATTTGTACACCTGATGATCTTACAATTTCATAAACTCTTTGTACTGCTTCTACCAAGTAATCAATTAAGGCATTCGGCACGCCTAAATCTACAAACATATAAACCATAGACGTCATATTAAATCCTGTTGTTTGCTGGAAATCTCCTGTACTGCTAGCTACACCACCCATAACAGCTTGTAATGTAGAATCAATAGCTGCGGTTATAGCTGGTGATGCCATAATAACTGGCAAGAAGAAAATAGCACGTACAAGACCTCTTCCTTTAAACTTCTTATTTAAGAAAATCGCCATAAGTAAACTAAAAGGAATAATAAGTACAACATCTAAAAGACTGTTTCCTATAGATTCTGCTAAGGTTCTATTGAAACTTGCATGTTGCATGAAAGCATATTTGTAATTTTGAAGTCCTACATAACTTAGTGAAAATCCCCCATTATCATTGATTGATACTTTGCTCACACTATAAATAATTGCTTCTACTAAGTTAGATGCAAAGAAAATCAAAAAACCAATAATCCAAGGTGCAATAAATAAGTAGCCAAATAACATTTGTCTTTGTTTTAATGTAAGTTCCTTTTTATTTTTCTTCATTACTTCTTGCACCCCCTACTACATAATCCTTTGCACCTATTTGAATGCCTTCTGCTCTATAATCTTTGTCTGTATAATTCACGTAAATGCTTGTGCCATTTTCATAGGTTACCTTACGTATGCAATGACTTCATGTCCTATTATTTTTGAATCTCTTACTGGGCTTATGACTTCATTTACTTTGTTATAAAGTTCTACCCCTTCATCCAACCAATCCTTATAACAAATAGAATAATAAGTTTCATAAGCTGTGTTATCTACTTCGTTACTCTTCTTATAACTCCATGTGAAATATGGGGCACTACCTGATTCAATCATATTAAGAAGCGCTGTTTGTTTATCATACCCTTCTATTAAATTGATTGGTGTTCCTGCATAATCCATAAAACCATGAATAATCATTTCATAAAATGGAACATTTTCATCTACAATATAAAAATCATTTGCCTTAGTTGGAATATCTACTAAATGTTTTGCATAGCCAAATGTATAAGCATTTCCACCAGCTACCATCATTTCATCTCTTGTTTCTTTAAGCTTATTCATCTGCTCATTCACAATGAGTTTACTTGTTTCACGATCAATACTACGACGTTTATTTTTATCTGAACTTAAATAAACCCCTGTATCACGTAAAGCAATATTATTAAGTCCCACTTGATTGTAGTTCTTAATGAACTTATTCATTTGACTTGGCAGTGCATTAGGTGAGTTCACTAAATACCAACCTGAATCATATGCATTAAACATACGAAGTGTGGCTCTATTGTAATCAGACCAGCTACATACTTGACCAAACACATATCTTGAAGCTTCTTTAACCTTTGAATAATCTTTGCCAGCATAAGGTACTAATTGGAATCCTACTTCTGGATAAAGGTCACCCCC
>CALGWE010000743.1:0-6466 GCA_937935915.1 uncultured Clostridia bacterium | reverse complement strand
ACTTTCTGATGAAGGAGATTTTATTTTTGCTTAAGTTAGCGGCTGAACAGTTACATTTTTATTATATATTCACAAATGCTTATAACTCACATTCATCTTTTAACATGGCATAAATATATGTATCCCAATAAATAGGATTGCCCTCTGCATCTTGATGGAATGATACATTCTTTCTAAGATGGGCTTCTCTTTGCATACCAATCTTCTCCATAGTCTTCCATGATGCAATATTATCAGGACATGTTTCTGCAAAGATTCTATGTAAGCCTTGTTTAAAGAAATACTTCATAACAGCTTTAGCCGCTTCACTGCCATATCCTTGCCTTTGATACTTTTCATTTAATACATAACCTAATTCTCTACTATTAAAATCTCTTTTTCCCATATAAATATTACCGATGACTTTATGCTCTGATTTTAATTCAATAGCAAAAAACTCATCACTTTTAGAACGAAATTCAATTTCTCCTTTACTTTTTGATGCTGTAAAGTCTGGATAAGCTTCAAACTTAGCATTTACTCTTTGTAACATGTATTCACATAAATCTGCTTCATCTTCTAATGTAAAGTTTCTAATGATTAAACGCTCTGTTTCTATTCTCATTTTTTCTCCCCCTGGTATATTAAAGTCATAGCTGAAAAAGCTATGCTAATGATTTATAAACAAGATATCTTTTATGAGAGTATTCTCCTCTAGATATCCTAAAAACAACTGACACATTTTGAATAAATTCCATTCTAAACGTATAGATATTCATCTCGACTTCTTCTAAAACATACAGTATGATAACCATTGGATAGGAAGAAAGACGTTCTCCCCCTAAGGAGCCTTTTCTATAAGGTCATACCTGTATTCTTAGACAGTCAATCCATTCAATGAAAATTTATGTTTTAGCTGGTTGGGAGCCTATAAGCTATACCCGTGTCACATGCCAGGTTGTGTATTCATTGTCATCATGGACCCTATCTCGAAAGGAGCTTATTCTATGTCTAAAAATAATTATATTTCTGTTGGTATTGATGTTGGTTCATCTTTTAGTTTTATGTCCATTGTCGATCCCTTTGGAAACTTAGTCTTAAAGCCTTTTAAGATTTTTCATAATAACCTTGATTCCCTTAACCGTGCTCTTTTGGAAATAAAAAAAGCAGAAGAGCTGTATTCCTTGAAATCTCGCACATTTCTGGAATCCACGGGAATCTATCACTTCCCACTCTTCTGCCACCTGATGGAATCAGGATTTGAGGCGTTCATTATTAATCCTCTCATCACTCATTCTATCAAAAATTATGGCATTAGAAAAGTAAAAAATGACAAACTAGATTCTATTGCTATTGCAAAACTTGGTCTTTCAGATGATCTTAAGACCTCTGTTATGCCTACTCAAATTGTATTAGAGTTACGTGCTTTAGTTCGCAAATACTACAAACTTATTGATACACGTTCTGCATGTGTTAATCAACTCAAAGGCGATCTTCATGTTGTTTTTCCCCAATATCTAGAACTTTTCTCAGATGTTACAGGGGCAACCTCTTTAATGATTCTCAGGCAATATGGCACCCCTGATAAAATCTTACGTGCCCATAAAAAGACTATGATTGAAAAGATTGCTAAAGCATCTCGTAAAGGGACTCTTAAAGCTACTGAGCGTTATGAAAAACTTGTTGAAGCTGCTAAAGCATCTAAAGTGTTTGGGTGTGATATTGAAAGTATTTACTTCAATATTTCCCTTACTCTAGATCAAATCGAAGCTTTAGATAAGGCTCTAAATGCAATCTTACAACGTATTCAATCATTTGTAGATGAACACCCCGATGAATCTTTTATTCAACAAATTCATCTTTTAGACTCCATTAATGGTGTCGGCTTTTTATCTGCTGTTACTATCATGTGCGAAATAGGTGATTTCAGCATATTCAAAAGCCCTAAACAACTTTTTGCTTACTTTGGGATGGATCCTAAAGTCAATGAATCTGGTAAGTTTAAGGGTACAGAATGCCCTATGTCCAAACGTGGATCACGTATTGCTAGACGAGCAATCTTTGCTGTTGCTCTTGCAAACATTCGTACTAAACGTAATGGTGAAGCCCTCAATCCGCATCTTCACGCTTATTATCAGAAGAAAGTGCTTTCAAAACCTAAAAAAGTTGCTCTTGGTGCTGTAATGCACAAAGTTTGTAATATTATTTTTGCAGTACTTAGAGATGGTAAATCTTTCGAACTACGTTCTCCTGAAGAACATCGTCAAAACTATAAACCACAACTCACACTTATTGCATAAACATTCATAGACAATAGTAAATGTAAAAAATATCCAACTCTTATCAATTGATTTGAGTTTATTAAGGTTACCCTTTTTTAAAAAGTAGCCTTGTCAACATTCAAAAAGATTTTTTAACAATTATCATTGACAATAACTAGCTGGTCTATTTATTTCATAATTCATTTTAATATTTTAAATTTTATTGTTCAACAATATTTTTATAGGCTATTTTACAAAAAAATCCACTATCTCTATTGCTGCTTACTTTACGCAATAATAGATAACGGATTTTAAATTTATAAGCTTAAATATTTTACCACTTTTTCTCTTCAAGCCATGCCTGCATCTTCTTCTCTCTTAGCTTACTATCATTTGTGTCATACTTTCCTAGAATTAATTCGCCTGTAACTTTACCATCTACAAGATATAAAACCCTGTCACAAATGCTTGCTACTTTACTATCATGCGTAACCATTAAGATGCTCATGCCCCTTTGATTAAGCTTTATAAATTCTTGCATCACTTCTTTAGAAGCACCTTGATTTAAGGCACCTGTAGGTTCATCTGCAAATAAAATCTTTGGATTATTAATAACCGCTCTGCAAATACAAGCTCTTTGAAGTTGTCCTCCTGAAACTTCTGTAATACTACGTTTTTCTAATCCTTTAATGCCTAATTGCTTCATTAGGCATATAGCTTTCTCTTTTAAGCGCTGTGTAGAACCTTCATGCTTTATTTTTCCTACTTTTTTATGTGCTTGTAATGCTGGCATTAAAATATTATCTAAAATATTTAAATTAGCCATCATATTCATCTGCTGAAATACAAACCCCATTTGATGTAACCTAATACTTGCCTTCTCATCTTCTGAAAGCCCAAAAATATTCATACCATCAAACCATATTTCTCCCTTATCAGCTTGGTCCATTCCTGCTAGCTGATATAATAACGTTGATTTACCCGAACCAGATGGTCCCATAATGGCTACCATCTCTTTTGCCCGCATACTAAAGTCTACCTCATTTAAAATAGATGCCTTACATAATCCTGATACTTTTAATATTTCTCCCATAATAGCCTCCGTCCTTTCATAACCCCCATGTTACATTACTTCTATTTTTATTCTTTTCCCATACAACACTCATAAGCCTTAATATTTGTAATTTCCCATATGCCAAACCATATGGCTATTATAGCGATGATTAATGTGAATATTGGAATATGACAAAACATCTTGCTATAATCCCATACAAACTTAAAACCTGTTGCGCCTACAAATTGTAATATTACCCCACATAACATTTCTCCTAAAAAACCCCCAAGAATAATACCAATGATAATGCCGCTACAACTATATATTAAGCCGCCCATAAGATACTTGTTCCTAATATCCTTATTTGAAAATCCTAATGCCTTTTTAAATGAAATATCGTATCTATTCTTCTCTACCAAAAGTCTTAAGAAAAGCAGTACAACAATAAAGATAATAAAACCAGCTACTCCCCTAGTAAGTAACGTTACCTTTTGAATCTGTTCTAGCGTCTGACCGTAAGTGCCTTGTACAAAATCTTTGACACTTATAACTTTCACCCCTGCACTATTTGCTTCACTAACTTTAAGACCATCTTGATTTTTAGTCCATTCCTGATATGCAGCTATCCATTTAGACTGACTTGCGCCATCTACAAGAGATACATAAATAACATGCCACATCGCCTCAGTATCTTGTACATTAACTTCCTTCCTATAAGCCTTAGCCGTTTTTCCACCATTTGTAATATCCGAGTAAATACCACAAATTTCATAATCATTCACCTTGCCATCTTCTATCATATTTACTGTATCTCCAATATCCAGTCCTAATCCCTGTGCATTCAATGTAGAAATTGCAATTTCACCTTCTTGCTTAGGGGTTCTTCCTTTATAAAAGCTCACTGGAAATACTGTATGGTCTCCCCATTCTACAAGCAAATGCCCCTTACTTTCATCTGGTAAAATCATCTCCATAGATTTAGTTTGTAAAAAAGTAAACTTCTGGACACTTGGATCTAATCTGAGCTTTTCTAAAAGCGCCCTCGTCTCCTTGCCAATATTGTCTGTTTGTCTAATATCCATACAAATTTCAGCATTGCCAATGCCCATATAGGTGACGAATTTTTCAGAAGACATGGTACTATATAAGTTTGTTGGGATAAGCATCATAAACACACCGATTGCCACTACTATTGCAATATACACTTGCTGAGTATTTCCCTTATTTTTTCTTGAATTATGTTTTCGTTTCTTTTGCTTTTCCTGTATTCTTCCAAATAGTGCATTTAAAGCCGTGATATGTTCCATTTTTTTAAGGAGGCGGCGAATAAATAACAGAATACAACCTACAATAAATGCAGCACCTAATAAAGATAATAAAACAGATTGCATTAAATGATTTGATGTGCCATATAACTCTTGCATTTGAGTAGTCATTGGTTTGTAAATAAGCCAAGCAATGACTAACCCAATCATGCCTCCTATACCTGATAAATACGCATATTTAGAAAAATACAACTGACGAATATCTTTTCTAGCTATGCCTAAGGCTTTTAGCATACCTATTTCCTTTTTTTCCTTTTCCATGCGTGTTAGTAAAATAAACCTGATACATACCAATGAAATCAATAACACTAATACACTAACTAAAAGGATAATTATAATCATAATGCCATCAGAGAGTTCATTCATTATTTTAATTAAAGGCCTTGTAATAGTAGGTCCATTAGCTGGCAGGGCTGCATTAATATATGCATTACTAAAAACATTCATATCTGCCCCTTCCTTTAATAAAAATTCAATTAGATATTCTTCTTGACCTTGTCCTTTTAACTTTTCATAATCACTTGCACTTACTAAGAAACGTTTAGAAGATGCCATCATTGCACTCATTTGAGAATCTCTCATAAATCCTGCTATTTTAAATGTTTCATGCCCTACTTTCATTGTCTGACCAACTTGAAGCTTATATTTCTGCTTATAACATATGGGCACATAAACTTCTCCGTCTTTTACATCTGGTAATTTATTATGCGTATCTAAAAGAAAATCAAAATAAGGACTTTGTGTGCTGACACCATTATCCTGTGTACTGTCTACAAGGCTTTCTTCTCCTAAAACAATGTCACTATTTTCTAGGTTTAAGAAGCCGCATATCTGCCATGCCTCTAAATCATTTCTGCTATTTGCAAACCTCTTAATCTCCTTTGTCTCTAACTCCCCAGTATGCATCTGTAAGAAATCTGGCGTTTTTGCCTCATTCATGAGTCCATCAATTGCCCCTGATAAGTTAGAGAAAAGTATAATTGTAAGTGAAAACAATAATACCGACACTGCAACAAATGCTATCATTGCCGAAACTGAAAAACGATTCTTTTTTATATCCCCTACAATTAACTTTTGTAAAATCATATACCCCATCTCCTTTTATAATTTCACTAATTACTTTTCTAACCCCCGAATACTCTTACTTTTTATAGTAAGTGCTGAAATAATTGCTAAACATATACCTGCGCCTATAATAACCCATGCAGCCCCTCTACCAACGCCAATTCTAGCTTCCTTTCCAATAAAGTCAGCTAATACACCAGAAACACTATAAGCCACTACATATCCAATCTGTGACAAAAAGCCAATAAACCCCCAAGCTCTTCCCTGTAACTCATCTGGAATATTAGTACGTGCTAAATAATCTAAACAGTTATTCGCAAAAGGTAACATGGCAAAGAAACAAAAACCAAATACACAAATAAGAATGATATTTTCCCAAATGCCAAAGCCCACCATACTAAGTCCTGCTAATGTTAGAGAAATACAAAGGATCTTTGTATAATTTTTGCTAATTCCCTTTATGCCAAGCAGTAAACTAGATACTAACATCCCACTAGCACATACTGTTTCTCCTATTCCTAATGTAGTAGAGTCTGTAAATGCTAAAATAAGTGGCTCAGCTAAAATTTGAAAAGCTCCCATAAAACATGTCATCACTGAAGAAATAATAATCAAAAGGAAAATGCCTTTTCTAGAATAAACTGCAAGCCATCCTTCTTTTAAGCTTTTGAAAAAATTTTCTTTGTCTTCCTCCATTTTTGTTGCAATACCTCTTTTAACAACTGCTGTAGAAGTAACCGTTAAGAAAAATGTACATATATCAATGATGAGTAATAATTTAA
>CALGWE010000742.1:0-9404 GCA_937935915.1 uncultured Clostridia bacterium | reverse complement strand
CTTTCTGATGAAGGAGATTTTATTTTTGCTTAAGTTAGCGGCTGAACAGTTACAATTATTTTTCCTCACATGCTCAAGAAAAACGAATTGCTAAGGAAGAAAATGAGGAAAAGATTAAAAATATTATTCTTGAAGGTTATCGATTTAAGAATAGAAAAAAAGGTGCTAGACAAATAAAAATGACATTAGCTACTCACTTTGGAATCAATTATAATCTCAAACGTATCTGCAGGATAATGAAAAAGTTTGGGATTGTTTGCCCTATCAGAAAAGCAAATCCATATAAACGAATGGCAAAAGCAACAAAGGCACATAGTGCACTTCCGAACTTACTAAATAGAAAATTTAAACAAGGTATTCCAGGAAAGGTGTTACTTACAGATATTACATATCTGTTTTATGGAAAAGGAAAGAAGGGATACTTATCAACTATTTTAGATGCTTCAACTAATGAAGTATTAGCTTATAATGTAACAGATCATTTGAGATTAGAGCTAGCTACAGATACAATTCATAATCTAAAAAAGAGTGCAGTTCAATTACATAAAGATGTATTTATTCACTCAGATCAAGGGGCTCACTATACAAGCCCTAAGTATCAACAAATTGTAAAGGCATACAATATGAAACAATCTATGTCACGACGAGGGAATTGTTGGGATAATGCCCCACAAGAATCATTTTTTGGACATCTAAAAGATGAAATAGCCTTAAAGGAATGCAAAAATATAGATGAAGTAAAAGAAGAAATAGATGAGTATATCAAATATTATAATGAATATAGATGCCAATGGAACTTAAAAAAGATGACTCCTGTAGAATACAGAAATCATCTTCTTAGTATTGCCTAGCTTTTTTCAAAATGTCCTTTACAAAGGGTACATTTTAAATTTGTCTCAGTCTTTTTTTTATTAACTTGAATATATATAAGTATTAATGTTTATTAACAATAATAATACCAATAGATACAAATAAAAGTGCAACAAGATGAATAGGTGTAATATGCTCTGATTGAATAAAGAGTGTAGTAAGTAAAGTTCCTGAAATAGGTACTGCGAATTTATACATGGCAAGTTCACCAACTTTTCTAAGCTGAAGGATATAATACCAGAGACAAAAGGCAACACTAGATAATAAAGCAAGGTATAAAAGTAAAGAAATTGAAAGTGGTGTGAAATTTAAATTGCTTACACGTCCACCCATTAAATGGCCTATAAAGAAAAGCACAATAGAGCCAATTATCATTTGCCAGCTGCTGTAAACCATACTAGGAAGTTCTCTACCAATTCTTTTGGCAATAAACATGGTAAGTGCGCTTACAAGTCCAGATATAATCATGAATCCTTCGCCTAATAATGTGAATTGCAAAAGATTATCTGTTCCTTTATTTAAATTGATTAAAATAAGGCCAATAAAGCCTAAACTTAAACCTAACATTTTTCTGATACTTAATTTGTCATCTTTGTATATAAAGTGAGCTAAAATGACGGAGAAAAAGATACCTACTTGTCCTAAAATAGAGGCTTTGATACCAGAGGTATTGTTTACACCGATATTAAAGAAAAAGTATTGCAAAGTGGTATTGAATAGCCCTAAAATAATAATTAATAAAAATTGAATTTTGTTAACTTTAAAAAGGGGGGCACCGGTTAATAGGCCGGCAATAAAGATGAAAATGCCTGCCAGTAAGAAACGTAAGCTGATAAAAGTAATTGTGCCGCCAAGATCATGGCTTACAATACCCATTTCTTTATAAACAATTTTTAGAGCAGGAAATGCACTACCCCATAAAATATTACAAAATATAGCTATAAGTGATGTGGTTAAAATAATTTTGGATTTAGATTGATTTTTTGGCATACTATAGACTCCTTGGGAAAATATCAATAAATTTTGTTATGTGTATGTTATAATAGGGATATTATAGCATAGTGCGGCATAAATAAAATTTTTAGCATAGTTATTTTTGTAACATAGACTCATTTGGTAGCAGACTTAGGACGACATAGAAAGTAGAAGTATCGCACTATAGATTTATAAGAAGTAATAAACATCAGTAAGATGAAAGACGGGAGAAAAATATATGAAAAGAAATTTAACCCTATTAACAGATTTATATCAGTTAACAATGATGCAAGGATATCATGAGAATAACATCAATAATCATGAAGTAGTATTTGATTTATTTTATAGAAATAACCCATCTAAAAATGGTTATGCGATTTGTGCAGGGCTTGAGCAAGCTATAGATTATATTGAAAATCTTCATTTTGATGAAGAGGATATTGCTTATTTAAGAGGACTTAATTTATTTAATGAAAGTTTTTTAGAATATCTTAGAAACTTTAGATTTACAGGAGATATCGATGCAATTCCAGAAGGAACTGTAGTATTCCCTATGGAAGTATTAATGCGTGTAAAAGCGCCTATTTTAGAAGCACAGTTTGTAGAAACAGCACTTTTAAATATCATTAATCATCAAAGTCTTATTGCAACTAAAGCTGCTAGAGTTGTACGTGCAGCAGAAGGTGATCCAGTACTTGAATTTGGACTTCGTCGTGCACAAGGACCAGATGCAGGTGTTTATGGTGCGAGAGCAGCAATAATTGGTGGATGTGCAGCTACATCTAATGTACTTACAGGACAAATGTTTGATGTGCCTGTATCAGGTACACACGCACATAGTTGGGTTATGAGCTTTGATGAAGAAATTGAAGCATTTAGAGCATATGCTAAATTATTCCCAGATAAATGCATTTTACTTGTAGATACTTATGATACACTCGGTTCAGGCGTACCAAATGCTATTAAAGTATTTGATGAAATGAAAGCAAAAGGCATTAAGATGGAATCTTACGGTATTCGTTTAGATAGTGGAGACCTTGCATACCTTTCTAAAAAGGCTAGACATATGTTAGATGCAGCAGGACATAAGGATGCTATTATTAGTGCCTCATGTGATCTTGATGAAATGCTTATTGCAGACCTTAAGAGACAAGGTGCTCAAATTACACTTTGGGGTGTAGGGACAAATATGATTACATCATCTGACTGTCCATCATTTGGTGGTATTTATAAGTTGGCTGCTGAAATTCATGAAGATGGTGTAGTAGTACCTAAAATTAAAATCTCTAATAATCCAGAAAAAGTAACAAATCCAGGTATTAAAAAGGTTGTACGTGTTTATAACAAAGAAACTGGTAAGATTAAAGCTGATATCATTGCACTTGAGGAAGAAGTATTTGATGAAACAAAAGAGCTTGTACTTATTGAGCCAAATGCAAGATGGATGAAAACTAAATTAAAACCAGAAAGCTATGAAGTAAGAGAATTATTACTTCCTATCTTTAGAGATGGACAAAAGGTATATGAAGTACCAACTGTGAAAGCAATTAAGGAGTACGCAAAAGAAGAATTAGAAACTCTTTGGGATGAGTATAAACGACTTGTTAACCCAGAAATTATGTCAGTAGTTTTATCTGAAGGATTATATACATTAAAAGAAAAGATGTTAGAAGGCTATAAGAAAGACTAGGTGATGTAAGTGAGTAAAAGAGAAAGTATATTACTTAATGATATTAGAATGTTATGGACAATGGGTTCTAATCATTTAATGCTTTCAAGAAAACGTAAAGAATATGCATATGGCAATGAAAAACATTCTGTGCGTAAAAGTAGAGAAGAAATTTATAAGCAAATGCAGCAGTTATGTAATCGTATGATTAAAGCTGCAAGAATGGATTTAAGAGTTATGGGGAGAGAAAATCTACCTAAAGAAGGTCCTGTACTTTATGTAGCAAATCATAAAGGAATATTTGATATTGTATCTCTTGTAAGTACTATTGACGATCCATGTATTTATATTGCTAAGAAAGAAGTAAGCAATATGATGTTAGTTAACACATGGTTTGATGCATTAGGTGCCATTTATATTAATCGTGATGATAAGAGAGAGACAGTAGAAAAGATTATTCAAGGTATTAATGAAATAAAACAAGGACAATCTATAGTAGTTTTTCCAGAAGGCACAAGAGTTGCTGGAGATGAGATTCAAGAATTCAAAGGTGGCGTATTTAAATTAGCTACCAAAACAGGTGTGCCAATTGTACCAATTGCTATTCATAATACACATAAGGTATTTGAAGAAAAAAGAGGTATTCAAAAGACAACAGTAACATTAAATATTGGAAAGCCAATAGAAGTTAAAGACCTAAGTAAAGATGATATAAAAGTATTACCTAAACTGACAGAAGATATTGTAAGAGAATTATTGGATGAAATTATAAATCAAAGTCAACTGAAGTAAAAATTATATATTTACTAAGGAGGAACACGTATGCTGGAAATAGTTAATGAGAAGGTAAATGTAGAAGTGTCTAGAGATAAAATGCTAGGCGTTATATGGTTTACACCACCAGAGGAAGGTGGAAAATTACTTAATTTAGAAGAAATCAGATTAGCCGTTGCTAATAGAGGAATTAGTAAAGGTATTGATGAAGACGCACTTATAGAACTTTCGCAAACAAAGAAATACGATTATAAATATATTATTGCACAAGGTAAGAAGGCTGTTGATGGGACAGATGCTACCTTAACTTTTAACTTTGACCCAAAAAGATTAGTACACTTCGTGCCTAAACAAAACGAAGATGGTACAGTAGATTTTAAGGATTTAGGAACCGTTTTTAATGTAAAAAAGGGTGATGTCCTTGCTACTAAAACTTTCCCTACTCAAGGTGAAGAAGGATACAATGTGTTGGGGGGCGTAGTAAGGGCAAGAAAGGGTAAAGATGTAAGATTACCAAAAGGAAAAAACACAGAAATACTAGATGATACAACATTAGTGGCTGGTGTAGATGGAAAGCTAGAGTATGATGGTCATAATGTTTATATCAATACAGTATATACTGTTTCTGGTGATGTAGATAGTTCTACAGGTAATATTAAATTTATAGGAAGTGTTGTTGTAAGAGGAACTGTTCATGCAGGATTTACAATAGAAGCAGAAGGTTCAGTAGAGGTACAAGGACCAGTAGAGGATGCCACTATCATTGCTGGTGGGGATATCATTCTTACATACGGTATTCAAGGAACTGAAAAAAGTAAAATTATTTCAGGTGGTAATGTCATTGCTAAGTTTATTCAAAACGCTAACGTAGAAGCCAAAGGCGATATTATTACAGAAGCTATTATTCATGGTGTAGCTACAGCTGGAAATAGTATACGCGTTGAAATGGGAAAAGGGACTATAGTAGGCGGAAACATAGCAGCAACCAACATGATTGTTGCAAGAAGTATTGGCTCACCTATGGGGACAGCAACAGCTGTGCAAATAGGTGTACCATCTGAACTTTATCAGGAACACAGAAGAATGGCGGATGAACTGAAAGAAAGAAAAGAAGAACTTTCAAAGCTAGACAAGAGTGTAAAATTCTTGAATACAAAACTCAAAGAAAATGCGTTAGATTTAAATAGAAAAGTAATGCTCAGTAAACTAAATGCATCAAGAGGACCGCTAGTAGAAGAAATTGATGAATTAAAACACAAATTCAAAACTTTATCGGATACATTAAGCGGCGCTCAAGATGGATTAATACGTGTAAGTGATGCAATTTATCCGGGAGTAAAAATTACACTTGGAAATGTTGTTAAATACATAGATGATATTCAGCATAGGGCTACTGTTAGAAAAGTTGATGGAGAACTTAGTATTTTATAAATGTGAAGAGAGTCGGGTTGCACTGTGGTGCTGCTTGGCTCTTTTTGTTTGATTAAGAGTAGAGGGCGTGGGGATAAGTGGCATAATTGATTTTCCTTAACGCTCCCTGCGGTCGAACGTTAGATAAAATCAATTATGCCACTTATCCCCACTTCTATATAGAGTAAAACAAATAGGGGTGGCAGCACACAGGCAAGAATCTCTTCTGGGCAAAGGGGTGTATGGAGGAAGAAGAGTTACTAACTTGTCTTAAAAAATGCCTTACGTAGGGGTAGCTGAAAATTGCAGGGCTTGTAGGTATTAACTAAGTAGTAAGGGAGTGTGGATAATCGTGGGAGATACATTTTATCTTGACTTCGAATGAAGTGAGGTCGTGGGAAATATGACTCCGAATATCAAGCAGATGCAATTAACAAAAAACGCCTTACGTAGAGGTAGCCCAAAAGTGTAAGGTGTACAGGTATTAACTAAGCAGAAAGGGAGTGTGGATAACTGGGAGAAACACATTTTATCTTGACTTCGAACGAAGTGAGGTCATAGTAAAATGTGTTTCTCCCAGTTACCCACACGACCCCACTATATAGTAAAAAAACTTACCAGCACTTTGAAGTCAACCCCGGAGTAAACTTACAGGATTGGGGAGATGAGGCGGGAAATGGATTCTTTGAATTTTATAAGGTAGGAACGGTTATTATAAAGTGTTGGAGTAAGTTCTTTGCAAAGTTCCATGTCTTGTTTAAAGATGTTGGTGAGTTTTTGGGAGGTGGTTTTGTCATAGATGAAGGCGTTAATTTCGAAGTTAAGGTTGAAGCTCCTGATATCAAAGTTGGCGGTGCCTACGGAGCATATTTCTTCATCGATTACAATTGTTTTAGCGTGAAGGAAGCCGTATTCATAAGTATAACAGTGACACCCACAGGCTATTAATTCACCGATGTGAGCATAGGTTGCCCAGTAGACAAATATATGGTCAGGTTTATTTGGAATCATGATACGGACATCTAAGCCAGAGAGGCAAGCGAGTTTAAGTGCTGTAAGTACGCCTTCGTCTGGAATGAAGTAAGGTGTTTGAATATAGATAGATTTCTTGGCTGAGTTGATCATAGCCATGTAAGCGTTGCGAATATTAGGGTATTTGGAGTCAGGGCCGCTAGAGACTATTTGCATACCTATTTTATGTTTAGACTGAGGTAGATGGATAGGAATATAGTTTTCTAAATTGAGGTTTTCATGAGTAGCAAAACGTCTATCTAATAGGAATTGAAGATTGATAAGGTCAACGCTACTACCAGTAATACGTAAGTGTGTATCACGCCAATAGCCAAATTTCTCGTTGAGACCTAAATATTCTGCGCCTACATTAAAGCCACCTAGAAATGCAACTTTACCATCTACAACGCAGATTTTACGATGATTACGATAATTAGCATGAAGTTTGATAAATGGAATAGTAGAAGGATAGAAGTGAGCAATTTTTATGCCAGAACGTTTGAGGTCATAAAAGTAGCGCTTAGGGGTTTTGAGAGAACCTACTTCATCATAAAGCAAAAAGATATCTACACCTTGTTCAGCCTTTTTAATTAGTAAGTCTTTAAAGAGTTTGCCTAATTCATCATCATGGATAATGTAGTATTCGATATGAACGTATTTTTGGGCACTATTAATAGCATGAAAGAGGGCTGTGAAGAGTTCATTACCATCCGTATAGATAGTAACATCATTATCTTCAGTATAAAGTGAATCATGAGAAATCAGATTCATAGTAATAAGTGTTTTGTAGGGTGAAATGAGAGGATTAGCATATTTACTAAGAGGTTGTTTAAGTGAGAATTCTTGTAAAAGTTTCACGGCTAAGAAACGATCTTGTTCGCCTTTTGCATTAAAGGTCTTTTGTTTTCTAAGGTCTTGCCCACAGAGGAGATAAAGGATAAATCCTACGATGGGAATGAAGAGCATAATCATAATCCAAGACCAAGTTGTGCTAGTACTTTTATGATGCCAGAATACGACGGATAAAATCAGTAAAACATTGATAAAAAAGAATATATCAATCCATGTAAAGGCAAGATTATTAAGAAACATAATAGCACCACCTTTCGAACAAGAGAACTAGTATTAGTATATACTGTAAAACAAAAATTATTAACAACATTGTCTTATAAGTTTTGGTATGATATACTTAAAATAGCTAGCTTTTGCATAGAAAATAGTATATAAAAGCTAAAAAATGTACATAGTAGTATAGAATTAATAAGGAGGTACGTCCAAATGTCTACAGGATGGATAATCTTTTGGGTCGTAATGGCAATTTTAGTTGCAGGAATTATCGGTCTATATTTCTGGGGTAAAAAGTTACAAGGAAAATATGACGAGCAACAACAACTCATTTCACAAAATAAACAAGCAGTATCAATTTTCGTAATTGATAAGAAAAAAGATAAATTAGATAATCTTAAGCTTCCAAAACAAATGAAAGAACAACTTCCTTGGATGTACAAAAAACGTAAAATGCCAGTTGTAATTGCTAAAATTGGTCCACAAATTCATACTCTTATGTGTGATGAAAAAGTTTACGAGAGTATTCCAACTAAAAAACAAATCAAAGTTGAACTTGCAGGTATCCTTATTGTAAAAGTAACTTCAGGAAAGTTACCTGAAACTAAGAAAAAAGGGATATTTGCTAAAGCTAGAGATAAAGCAGAAGCAACATTAAAAGAAAATAATAAAGAAAATAAAAATAAAAAATAAAGAGGTGCCTTTGGCGCCTCTTTTTTTATAACTAAGTTCTTCTTGGTATGAATAGGGAGTATAAATAATAGTATAAGCTAGGAATAATGTAGGTAAGTGAACCAGAGTTAGGAGAGATTTTATGGAGAATACATTCGGGGTGTTTATGAAAAAATTGATTAAACGATATAGTGCACACAATATAGCTGCTAATAGTGCACAAGTAGCTTATTATTGGATTATGGCATTTTTTCCTTTTTTAATCGTAGTAATTAGCTTATTAACCTTTGCAAACCTTTCGATTGATATGCTAATTGATGATATTACTTTAATAGTCCCGCCTACACTTATGCCATTTATAGAAACAACTATTTATAAATTTATTTTATATCGCAGTACAACGCTTTTATCAGTGGGGGTGCTTATTTCATTATGGTCAGGTGGAACGGCTGTCAATGCATTACTAAGAGGAATTCATTTGGCTTATAATTCTAAGTTTATAAGACCATATTGGCTTTCTAAAATTGTATCTATAATATATACCATAGTACTTGCAATGCTGCTTATTCTTATGATGGTAGCCTTAGTATTTGGAAATAATATAGGGAATTACGTAATTAGCATATTTGATCTCAATAAGGGAATTGTTATGCCTATATGGAATGTATTTAGACTTGTTATGCCATTTTGTGCTCTTATTATCATACTTTATATTGTTTATAGAGTGGTGCCAAGAAAACACTTAAAAGTCAAAAATGTGTGGTTAGGCACCATAGCGGCATCGGTAGGTTGGTATGTGTTTTCTTTAATTTTCTCTATATATGTAGAAAATTATAGTAAATACAATCAATTGTATGGTAGTATAGGAGGTGTATTCATTTTACTTATATGGTTGTATGCAAGTTGCATGGTGCTTTTAATAGGTGCAGAAATTAATGCAGTTTATCAAGAAATGAAG
>CALGWE010000741.1:0-1390 GCA_937935915.1 uncultured Clostridia bacterium | reverse complement strand
AATGAGGCCCCATCCGGATTGACCATAGGCACAAAATCATACGTTACTTTTTGTAAAAGTGTCCGAATTGCCATACCATATAAGCTTTCCCCGTTTTTAAATGCTTTACACAAGATTTCTATAGTACGCATTAAAATAAACGTGGTAATCCATTCATTACCATGGTGACTGCCATTAATATGAATTTTTCTTGGTCCACAGCCTAATCTCAAAAGATAAAGTGGCACACCATTTACACTTCTTCCGATTGTATATACTTTTAAGAAAGGATAAGCCTTCGTAAGGGCAAAAGTTTGCCATTTTAAAGCTAAAAAATCATATGAACCTAAGCTTAATTGGACAATATTGTTTTTCATAATAACCCCTCATCATTTTTTCTCATTCTAGTATATGATTCAAAAAACAAATTATGTTTTTAAGCCGCTTCACGTATATACCATATTTTCCCTTATACTTTGTATCATAAAAACAAATAATTTACACATAATATGAATATCATCTTGCTTCGCTATAATACAAGAAAGGGTGGTTACTTAGATTATGAAATCTAGAACTTGGGATTATATCGCAATTACACTCATCATTATTGGAGCAATTAACTGGGGACTTGTTGGATTCTTCCAATTTGACCTTGTAGCCTTCTTATTTGGTGGTATGAGTTCATGGGTTAGTCGTATCATTTATGCTATAATCGGTATTGCAGGCATTTATTGCTTTACACTCTATGGACGTGTATACGATCAACCTTATTCCAATAGTTAATCACATTAAAACCACTTTTTTTAAAGTGGTTTTTTCTTTTCTCAATCTTAACCAATACTCTTTTTAAAATTTTTATTGATTTTCCCTAAAAAATAAGTTATTTTAACGCTCCTCTTGAATAAATATAATAATAAAATACTTTCAAGAGGTGATGTGCTATGATAAGAATTATTACAGGTAATCCAGGTGAAGGAAAAACAAAGGTACTTATTGATGAGGCTAATGAAACGGTTAAACATCTTACAGGCCATGCTGTTTATATTGATAGTTCTTGCAATCATCGTTTAGCCCTTTCACACCACGTCCGTTTAGTGGAAACATGTGCTTTCAAACTTGATAATCAACAACACTTCTTTGGTTTCCTCTGTGGTCTTTTAGCATCTAATCATGATATACAAGTTGTTTTCATTGACGAACTAATTAAAATCACCCATTCTTCCATTGATGAGCTTGTTTATATCTTTGATGAAATTAAACGTCTCTCTAATGAATTTAATATCGATTTCGTTATTGGAGCCTCTTGTAGTAACGAAGATTTACCCAGCCAAATGGCACCTTACCTCATTGCCTAAATAAATAAAAAAGCTGTTGCCTATGATGCAACAGCTTTTTTATTTATTGCGCTATA
>CALGWE010000740.1:0-11006 GCA_937935915.1 uncultured Clostridia bacterium | reverse complement strand
AGATATCACATGCTTGGAGCTTATTCTACTTGTAAATTTAACTAGCACAACTCGTCATCTTATATTTAAAGTAACTAATGTTTTCAAATAGCATATTTTTATTCAAAAAAAAGAAAAGCTTCCTATTATAATGCAGCATAACTCAGTATACTTTCTCTCTTACGCTATCTTGCCTTTATTATTCCCTATTTTTATCTTTTTACTCAATTTTATCTAGCCCACTCCCCCTTTTTATCTAAATTTAAAAATAGCTCTTCTCTATTTCAATTTTCTTTTAAACAATATGTTAAAATATCCACATTTTGTCCACTGTTAATTCTGTGGATATTTTTTCAAGACAGGTTGATTTTCCACAGGTATTTTGATATTATTAGATTATCTGTAGATAAGTTGTTGATTAAGTAATGTTATTCACATTTTGTTGATAAATCTGTGTATAACATCTACTTTTTTTTGTTTTTTTATTATTTTTTTTGATTTCCTACGTTGAATAACTTTATCCACAACCTGTTTCTATTTCACTTATTCAACCAGGAAATTTGACTTTTTCAAGATGTATGTTGATTATTTTATGCACATGTTGACAATACTTGAATAAGCTGTGCATAAATTTACGTAAATTAGGAGGATTAAGAATGTCATCAGTGTATGAAAAACAATGGGAAGCCATTCTTAGTATTATTGAACTAGAAACATCTAGTGTTAGCTTTAATACTTGGTTTAAAGATACGCAGATTCTTGATATTCAAGACAATGTCTTAATATTAAGTGTTAAAAATGAGTTTACCAAAGAAATTCTCAATACGCGTTATCTAGAACTCATTCGTAATAGTGCTCTACAAGTCTTAAATAAAGAGTACACGATTAAGTTTGTGCTTCCTAATGAACAAACAAATTTAGAACAAAATAACAGGAAAACTGAACAGGTGCAAGACCCATTAAATAACCCTAGTAATCTTAATCCTAGATATGTATTCGATAGTTTTGTAGTAGGTAACAGTAACCGTATGGCACATGCTGCAGCTTTAGCTGTTGCGGAAGCACCTGCGCGTGCTTATAACCCTCTATTCTTATACGGAGGTGTAGGTCTTGGTAAGACTCACCTTATGCATTCTATTGCGCACTTTATTTTGGATCAAAACCCTAATGCTAAGGTTATCTATGCCTCATCGGAGAAATTTACAAATGAGCTTATCAACTCAATTCGCGATGATAAAAATGAAAGCTTTCGTAATAAATATAGAAACATCGATGTCTTATTAATCGATGATATTCAATTCATTGCAGGGAAAGAACGTACACAAGAAGAATTTTTCCATACCTTTAATGAATTACATGAAGCAAATAAACAAATTATTATATCAAGCGACCGTCCGCCTAAGGAAATTCAAACACTTGAAGATCGTTTACGCTCACGTTTTGAATGGGGACTTATCGCTGATATTCAAAGCCCAGATTTAGAAACTAGAATTGCTATTTTACGCAAGAAAGCTGAAATTGAAAGTTTATCAGTACCTGAAGATGTACTTTTATTTATTGCAAAAACAGTTATCTCTAATATTAGAGAACTTGAAGGTGCTTTAAATAGAATCCTTGCATTCTCTTCTTTAACTAATAAGCCAATTACAGTTGAACTAGCTAACGAAGCACTTAAAGACCTTATTTCTAAAGATAAACCTAAAGTAATTACAGCAGAATACATTCAAGAAACAGTAGCAAATTACTTCCACCTTAAACCTGAAGATCTTCAATCTTCTAAGAGAACACGTAATATTGCATATCCACGCCAAATTGCAATGTATCTTTGTCGTAAACTTACAGATCTTTCTCTACCTAAAATCGGTGAGAAATTCGGTGGGCGAGATCATACAACTATTATTCACGGTTTTGAAAAAATCTCTCGTGAACTTCAAACTGATATTGAACTTACTCAAGTTTTAAATGAACTTGAATCTAAAATTACATCTTAATAACCTGTGTATATTATTGTGAACTTAAAGTGAATTATTTGTGGATTATTTCTTTAACTTTAACCCCAATGTGAATAGTGTGGATAAGGTTAAAGAAAAACTTCAACTTGTCCACATCTATATATACAAGTATTTGTTTAAGAACATCAAGGACTTGTCGTAGTTATCCACATTACCCACAAGACCTATTACTACCATTACTATAAAATATATTATTATTGTATATGTTTTACTCGAAAGGAGATTATCCACATGCATATCTATTGCAGACAAGATTTATTGCTTAATAGCATCAATACAGTTCTAAAAGCATGTTCAACAAAAACAACAATGCCTATTCTAGAATGTATTCTATTACAAGCAGCTAATAATAAATTAACATTAGTAGGAAATAACTTAGAGCTAGGTATTGAAAGTACTATAGATGCTGAAGTTATGACAGAAGGTTATATTGCCTTAGAAGCTAAAATTTTCTCTGAAATTATTAGAAAAATGCCAGGAGAAGTTGTTGAAATCTCTTCAGATGATCACTTCATGACCAGCATTATTAGTGAAAAATCTAAATTCCAAATTGCTGGGCAATCAGGAAAAGACTTTCCAGGACTTCCATCTGTGGAAAAAACAAATTCGTGTACAGTTAGCCAGGTTGTTTTAAAAGATATGATTCGCCAAACAATCTTCTCTGTTGCGCAAGATGAAACAAGACCTATCCTCACAGGTGAAATGTTACAAATTAAAGATAACAGTTTAAACTTAGTTTCTGTAGATGGATACCGTATCTCTTATAGAAAAACATCACTCTCAATTGAGAATGCCGATGTAGAGGTTGTCATTCCAGGAAAGACACTGGTTGAAATAAATAAGATTTTATCTAGTGAAGAAGAAGAACAAGTTACAGTTTACTTTGAGGATAAACACGTACTCTTTGATTTAGGTGACAGCAAAGTTGTTTCAAGATTACTTGAAGGGGAATTCTTAAAATATGAGCAAGTATTTTCTTCTGATTATGAAACACAAATTGTTGTAGATCGTAAAAACTTACTTATGAGTATTGAACGTGCTGCACTTATTTCTAGAGAAGGTAAGAAAAACCCAATCAAATTAGAAATGGATGGTGATAAAGTTATTATCACATCTAATGCAGAACTTGGAACAGCAAGAGAAGAGCTTGATGTAGAACTTGAAGGTAAAGAGATTACAATTGCTTTCAATCCTAAATACTTAATTGATTCACTTAAGGCAATTGATGATGATAAAGTATGTATTAACTTTATCTCAGCTTTAACACCATGCATTATTAAGCCAGAAGAAGGCGACCACTATAAATATTTAATATTACCAATCCGTGTAAATGCATAATTAAGATTAAGTCGCTCTAAAATTCAATTATGAATCATAGAGCGATTTATTCATTAGTATTTTGTATACAATATACGTAAAAGAAAAAGGAGTATCTAAAATGACAGAGATTAAAATTGATACAGAGTTTATTAAACTAGACCAACTTATGAAATATGCTTCAATGGTACAAACAGGCGGAGAGGCAAAAATGCTTATTGCTCAAGAGCTTGTTTTAGTTAATGGCGAAATCTGTACACAAAGAGGTAAAAAGATTAGACCTGGTGATGAAGTGCAATTTGATGGAGAAACTTATAAAGTTTATTAATCAAGAGGGAGAACTTTATGTATATAAAGGAGCTATCTTTAAGTGATTTTAGAAACTATGATGAGTTAACAATTCAACTAGATCATGGTATCAATATTTTTAGAGGGGATAACGCCCAAGGAAAGACAAATGTGCTAGAAGCGGTATATCTTTGTGCTACTGCTAGATCACATCGTACACACAAAGAAAAAGAAATAATTAGGTGGAATCAAGAAGCTGCTCATGTAAAAATTAATGTGCAAAAACATTATGTTGAGGATGTGATTGATTTTCATCTTACACAAAAGTCTAAATCTGCACTTATTAACAAAATGCCTATTAGTAGACTAGGAGAATTATTTGGATGTTTAAATATTGTTATGTTTTCACCAGAAGACTTACAACTCATTAAAAATAGTCCTAAAGAACGTAGACGTTTTATTGATATTGAACTTTGTCAGATTGATAAGATGTATTATTATGCCCTTAGACAATACCATAAAGTTTTAAAACAAAGAAATCTTGCATTAAAAGAGTATTTCAAAACAAAGGATTACTCAATGTTAGATGTGTGGGATATGCAATTAGAAGAGTATGCCAAAACCATCATTCAAAAAAGAGAAGCTTTTATCAAAGAGATTAATGAAATTGCTTGTTCGATACACAAAGACATTTCTGGAAATAAAGAAACATTACAAGTGATTTATGAGCCAAGCGTAAAAGCTGAAGATTTTAGTGAAAAAACACTAAAAAATAGAGAAAAGGACTTATTATATCAAAACACGTCAATAGGTCCACACCGTGATGATATGACATTTTTAATTAATGATATGGATGTAAAAACTTATGGATCACAAGGACAACAACGTTCCGTAGTGTTATCTATGAAGCTGGCAGAACTAAATATTATGAAAAAGTATATAGGTGAAGAGCCAATACTTTTATTAGATGATGTACTCTCCGAGCTAGATGATAAGCGCCAAAAGGATTTATTTAAATATACACAGAATATCCAAACATTAATTACTTGTACAGGAATTGAACAAAGTGTATGGAATACACAAAAAATTGGAAAACTATATAATGTAAGAGCTGGAAGTGTTACACCAGACGACAGGAAATAGTTAAAAAATTAAGTGAATTTGCCTTAATTAGTGTTTTGATGTATAATAAAAGTTGGATTATTATGTTTATGAGTAATTATTAAAGGAGTGAGATCTTAGTTATGGCAGCAACGTACAATGAAAATCAAATACAAATATTAGAGGGGCTGCAGGCAGTACGAAAAAGGCCTGGTATGTATATCGGTAGTACTTCCGCAAAAGGTCTTCACCATCTAGTATATGAAATCGTAGATAATGCCGTAGATGAAGCATTAGCAGGTTACTGTGATACTATCGTAGTAACTATACACCCAGATAATACAATATCAGTTTTAGATAATGGTCGTGGTATTCCAGTAGGAATTCACCCTCAAAAAGGGATTTCTACTGTTGAAGTTGTATTTACTATCTTACACGCAGGTGGTAAATTCGGCGGCGGAGGATATAAAGTATCTGGTGGTTTACATGGTGTAGGGGCATCAGTTGTAAATGCGCTTTCAGAATGGCTTACTGTAGAAGTTTATACTGACGGTAAGATTCATCAAGAAAAGTTTGCAAGAGGAGAAGTTGTTCAGCCTTTAACTGTAATCGGAGAAACAGATAAGGTAGGAACATATGTCCACTTTAAACCAGATGCGGAAATATTTGAAGAAACTGTATTTGACTATAAAGTTTTAGAACAAAGATTAAAAGAGACAGCTTTCTTAACAAAAGCGCTTAAAATTCAATTAGTTGATGAACGTGAAGATAAAAAGCAAGACAAAACTTTCCACTACGAAGGTGGTATTAAAGAGTTTGTTATGCAACTTAACAAACACAAAACACCGTTGTACGATCAAGTTTTCTATTGTGAAGGGGAAAAAGATGGTATAGCAGTTGAAGTATCATTCCAACATAATGATACTTATGTTGAAAATGTGTTTAGTTTCGTAAATAACATTAATACAATCGAAGGTGGTACACACCTTTCAGGATTTAGAACAGCAATTACTAAAAACCTCAATGATTATGCTAGAAAAATGGGACTTTTAAAAGACTCAGAAAAGAACTTAACTGGTGAAGATATCAGAGAAGGTATGACAGCTGTTATTAGTATTAAGATTAGTGAACCTCAATTTGAAGGACAAACAAAAACAAAATTGGGTTCTAGTGAAGCAGCAGGTGCAGTTCAATCAGTATTTGGTGATCAACTTACCTACTTCTTAGAACAAAATCCTAACGTAGGTAAAGTAATTGTTCAAAAAGGTATCATGGCAGCTAGAGCTAGAGATGCAGCGCGTAAGGCGAGAGAACTTACACGTAGAAAGAGTGCCTTAGAAGGTAACTCACTTCCAGGTAAACTTGCAGATTGCTCTGAAAAAGATGCATCTAAATGTGAGATTTACATCGTCGAAGGGGATTCTGCGGGTGGTTCAGCTAAAAGTGCGCGTTCACCAAAAACACAAGCAATCTTACCACTTAGAGGTAAAATTCTTAACGTAGAAAAAGTAAGAATTGATAAAATGCTTGAGAACCAAGAAATCCGTAATATGATTACAGCTTTCGGAGCTGGTATTAGTGATGACTTTGATATTTCAAAACTTAGATACGGCAAAATCATTCTCATGACCGATGCCGACGTTGATGGGGCGCATATCAGAACACTTTTACTTACATTCTTATACAGATACTATAGAGAACTTATCGAGCAAGATCACGTTTACATTGCTCAACCACCACTCTATTTAGTAGAAAAAAACAAAAAGAAACATTATGTATTTAATGACAAAGAACTAGAAAAATTACTTGAAGAAATCGGTAGAACAGGTATTTCTCGTATGCAACGTTATAAAGGGCTAGGAGAAATGAATGCAGAGCAACTTTGGGAAACAACAATGGATCCAGAAACAAGAGTACTTGTTAAAGTAAGTATTGATGATGCAGCAGCAGCAGATGAAATCTTTACAAAGTTAATGGGTGACGATGTAGAACCAAGAAGACAGTTCATTAATGAGCATGCACACAAAGTAACCTACTTAGATATATAAAAAGGGCAAGGAGAATAATAAATGGATACAAATGATGTAACTTATGACAGAATTATTCATAGAGATATCAATGATGAAATGCAGACATGCTATATCGATTACGCCATGAGCGTAATCGTATCTCGTGCCCTTCCAGATGTACGAGATGGCTTAAAGCCTGTTCATCGTCGTATTTTATATTCTATGAGTGAGCTAGGTTTAGGCTCAGATAAACAATACAGAAAGTCAGCGCGTATCGTTGGGGATACAATGGGTAAATATCACCCACATGGTGACTCTTCTATTTATGGTGCAATGGTACGTATGGCACAAGATTTCTCTACAAGATATCCATTAGTAGATGGACAAGGGAACTTCGGTTCTATTGATGGAGATAGTCCTGCCGCAATGCGTTATACAGAAGCGCGTATGAGTAAAATGACAGCATTAATGCTTGCTGATATTGATAAAGACACAGTTGATTTTAGACCAAACTTTGATGAATCATCTAAAGAACCTTGTGTTCTTCCATGTAGATTCCCAAATCTATTAGTAAATGGTTCATCAGGTATCGCTGTAGGAATGGCAACTAATATTCCACCACATAACTTAACAGAAGTTATTAATGGTGTAATTAAAATGATTGATAACTACAGAGGTGAAAATGAAGAAAATGAAGCTCGTGAAACAGATATTGATGAGCTAATGGCAATTATTCAAGGACCAGACTTCCCAACAGGTGCAACAATTTATGGACGCTATGGGATTGAACAAGCTTACCGTACAGGTAGAGGAAAAGTTAAAGTTAAAGCCAAAGCTGAAATTGAAGCTATGCAAGCTGGTAAATCTAGAATTGTAGTTTCAGAAATTCCATACATGGTTAATAAATCTGTTCTTATTGAAAAGATGGCTGACCTTGTAAAAGAGAGAAAAATTGACGGTATTACTGATATTCGTGATGAGTCTGATAGAAATGGTATTTCTATCGTTATTGAACTTAGAAGAGATGTAAATCCAACAGTTATCCTCAACCAATTATATAAATACACACAATTACAGGATACATTCAGCATTAATATGCTTGCACTTGTGGACGATAAACCTAAAACACTTAACCTTAAAGAGGTTCTTGAACAATATCTCAAACACCAAGAAGATGTAGTAACAAGAAGAACACAATTTGACCTCAATAAGGCTGAAGCTAGAGCACATATCTTAGAAGGTTTACGCAAGGCATTAGATAAAATAGATTTAATCGTATCGTTAATTCGTAGTTCTAAAACAGTTCAAGAAGCTAAAGAAAAACTTATTGAAGCAATTGATTTAACAGAGATTCAAGCTCAAGCAATTGTTGAAATGAGACTTCGTGCTTTAACAGGACTTGAAAGAGAAAAAATTGAAGAAGAATATCAAGAGTTACTTACAAAAATTGAATATTTAAAATCAATTTTAGGAAGTAAATACAAATTACTTGGTGTTATTAAAGATGAGATATCAGAAGTTAAACAAAAATATGGTGATGGACGTAGAACTGATATCACTATTGATGAAGATGAATATGATATCGAAGATTTAATTGATGAAGAAAATATCGTAGTTACTATTACTCAACTGGGTTATATTAAACGTATTCCACTTGATACTTATAAAAACCAAAACAGAGGTGGTAAAGGTATTATTGGTCTCAATACAATTGAAGATGACTTTATCAAACAACTTTTCGTTACAACAAACTTTAACTATATTATGTTCTTCACTAATAAAGGAAAAGCATATCGTATTAAAGGGTATAGAATTCCTGAGGCAGGTAGAACAGCTAGAGGTACAGCAATTGTGAACTTACTTGAATTAGATAAGGACGAAACAATCACAGCTGTATTCCCAGTTAAAGAGTTTGAAGATAATATGTTCTTAACTATGGTAACTAAAAAAGGACAAATTAAGAAAACACCACTTAAAGACTTTAGAAACATCAGAAAAGGTGGGCTTATTGCATTATCTTTAGCTGAAGAAGATGAGTTAGTTGATGTACAAAAGACAACATCAAGAGATTCTATCTTAGTTGCTACTAGATTTGGGCAAGGTATCATGTTTGAAGGTACAGATGTTAGACCAATGGGTAGAACAGCTAGAGGAGTACGTGCAATTAATCTCAATGAAGGTGATGAAGTTATTGGTGCAACTGTACCTAGAGAGGGTGAACAGGTTCTTACAGCTACAGAAAAAGGTTTAGGTAAGAGAACACAAATTGATGCCTTTAGAGCACAAAAACGTGGTGGTAAAGGTATTAAGATTAATAAGATTACAGAACGTACAGGTAATGTTATTGGTATTACAGCAGTTAAAGATGAAGATGATCTATTAATGATTACATCAGAAGGTGTTATCATTCGTATTAAAGTATCTCAAATTTCATCTATTGGACGTAATGCACAAGGGGTTAAATTAATTAATGTATCTGATGATGTAAAAGTTGTTTGTATTGAAAAAGTAGATGAAGAATTCATTGATGATAGTATCCAAGAATCTACAGTAGAAATAGATCAAGAGGATATTGTAGAAGATGAAGTAGAAACTACTGATACAACAGAGGAATAATGAAAAAAGCTAGTATTATTCTATTAATATTAGTACTAATAGGTGGAGCAGTTGGAGATTATGTTTATAATAATTATCCAATGGCTCTGCCTAATTTTATAGAACAAACATCATCAGACCATAAATATGTTATAAAAAGATCTGGCAAAATAGTAGCAGTAGCAAATAAGCAAGAAGAAGCTATAGCAAAAGCTAAAAGTATATCTAGGAGCATTGCTATTAATACATACAATAATGAATGGGTGTATTTAAATTTACAACCTTTCTTGATTTTAACTGAAGATGCTACACATGATTTTGCAACATTTGAAGAAGCTTACAAATATGCAAAACGTAATGGGTATAAAAAGATTTATTATAAAAGTGGAAAGAAGCCATTTTGGCAAGAAAGTACTAAAATTACAGAAGGCAAGATACTAGATGTCCCATTAGTATTACAACTCCCAGAATTACCAAGAGGTTGTGAAGTGACATCACTTGCAATGTTATTGAAGTACTATGGAGTAAATGTATCTAAAATGGCATTAGCAGAAGAAGTGAAAAAAGATCCAACACCATATAGTAAAGATAAGAATGGTAGAAAATATTACGGTAATCCATATGATGGCTTTGTTGGTGATATGTATAACAAGGATAAAAACGGGTATGGGGTCTATCATGGACCAATAGCAGAACTAGGAAAAAAATATGTAGGCGAAGATCTAATAGATATAACAGGGGTAGAGTTTGAAGATTTATTATACTTTTTAAGTCAAGGGAAACCAGTATGGGTAATTACTAATGCAACATATAAATCATTAGGAGATGATCAATTTGAAATGTGGCATACACCTACGGGAATAGTAAAAATTACTAAGAAGCTGCATTCAATAGTAGTTACTGGATTTGATGAGCAGTATATTTATATTAATGATCCATTATCAAATATTAAAAATAAGAAAACTAATAGAAGTGATTTTCAAAAGGCGTGGGAACAAATGGGTAACCAAGCTATTATTATTGCAAAATAGAGTAAAGAAATATTGATATATGTTAAGAGTGAGAAACAGAGTAGTAAGGGGAGAAAAACTTATGCTCTGTTTTATTATTTTTAGAAAGAAAAGAAATGAATTAAGAAATATAAAGTGATAATATTGAAAGCAAGTAAAGATATAGCACACTAGAAACCTTGAAAATACAAGGTTTTATTAAAAATATAAAAATATATTAGAAAAAAGCTTGACGTAAGCAAAAACCTTTGATAATATATATATTGTCCTGAGCGACAGGGCGAAGCAAACAAACAAAATATTGTTAGTTCGGAGAAGTACTCAAGTTGGCCGAAGAGGTGCCCCTGCTAAGGGTATAGGTCGGGTAACCGGCGCGAGGGTTCAAATCCCTCTTTCTCCGCTCTTATTTGCAATATATGTTGTTCGAATTTTTTTGAAAAAGTTGTTGACAAACGACAGACGATTTGATAAAATATCAAAGTTGTCAAAAACGACAACACATCAGCTCGGAAGAGTTGAAAAAGAAAAATAAAAAAGTTGTTGACAAACACTTCTGAACGTGATAATATATCAGAGTTGCTAAAAACAACAAAGAACATTGATAACTGAACAGTGAATAACCTTGAAAGATTCATAAGAGAATAATTCAAGTCATCGAAAGATGAACGAACAGCTTTTAATAAAGCAAACCTTAA
>CALGWE010000739.1:0-1841 GCA_937935915.1 uncultured Clostridia bacterium | reverse complement strand
AAAAGCGGTGCAACAACTGTAGAACGTGTAGCATCTGTGACTGGGGCGACTACTGGGCGTTGCAATGGGTGTAGATGTAGAGGAAGCATCGAAGATTTAATTCAAAAATACGCAGAAGATGAATACTAAAATAAGATTAGCAATTGGGCAGTATTAAACTATAGGTTTAAAAAGTTATGACAACTAACTACTTGCAAAAGTGGAAAAGTATGATATAATAAAGAACATAATTGTGAAGAAAGGAGCACACCATGGCTAAGGATAGAACTGGCTTTAAAGTAATTGCCAACAATAAAAAAGCAAATCATGACTATTTTATAGAAGAAGTTTATGAAGCAGGGATTGTACTTGCTGGTACTGAAGTAAAATCTATTCGTCAGGGAGGTTGCTCAATCAAAGAAAGTTTTATCAAGATCAGAAATAGCGAAGCATTTATCTTAAACATGCACGTTAATCCATATGATCACGGTAATATCTTCAACAAAGAGCCTTTACGTACACGTAAGCTTTTACTTCACAGAAGAGAAATTGATAAACTCATTGGTGAAACTACTCAAAAGGGTATGACACTTGTACCAATGCGTGTTTACATCAAAGGAAGCCTTGTAAAGGTTGAGTTTGGTTTAGCACGAGGTAAAAAACTTCATGACAAACGTCAAGATATCGCTAAAAAAGATGTAAGACGTGCAAATGAACGTGAGTTTAAAATCAAAAACATCTAAGATTTCAGTTTTGAAATTTAAATTTGTTACCATAAGCTTACACTAGCTATTTAAGTGAGTATAAGCTATAATGATAAATACAAGATCTAACTGCCAGATAGTCGACTGGCCGTTAAACCAAAACACAAACCTTATTAGAAATGAGAGTATGTTTTCATAAGCGTTAGGAAGCACTCATTTTAGACAAAGCAAATGTTTAGAACATAAGCCTTGTTATAATAAGGGGGTGCACTGGTTTCGACGGGGGTCACATCTAATGGGGCAGCCATCCGTAGTACGCCGGAGTCTACGTTAAAAGCTGGCATTTAAAAATAAACGCTAACGACAATTTAGCAATCGCTGCCTAATTATGGCATGCAGTCCGCCTAGGTCCTCCGCAACCTAGATCCGGGCTTCGACTTGCGGACCCTCTACCCGGCAAAGCTTTGAGCCGACGTAGATAACCATGAAGCTACTAAAATCTAGAACCTGTCTTTGGGTGCTAGATGGAGGGAATGTTAAAACAAAGAATATGATGGTAGAGACCACGCTATATGGGCTTTCGGACAGGAGTTCGATTCTCCTCACCTCCATGAACTAAACCCTCGAACTTAGAGAAATCTAGGTTCGGGGGTTTTGGAGTTTTTGTGAGAAATTACAGAAAAAGTTAATAGTAGAGTAAGCGTCACATCAAGCACGCCTACTATATCTACTGATTTTTGAGTATACTGTCCTTAAGTATTTTTAAGGTATACATTTTGAGCTCACGAAAGACTACAACAAAACAAGAACGTTTTGATCTCGTTGCCCACTTTCTTAAAAGTGGGCAATCTCACATGGTTTGGTGCCAAGAAAATGGCATCAAACCCAATACTCTCTATCGCTGGAGAATGGAATACAAAACTTTGCAGCAAGATGTTTGTTTTGTACCACTTGAATCTAAATCATCTAAAAGTGTTCATCCAGCACATAAAGAAGAAACTATAAGTAATGTTTTATTCGAATTAGGCTCTTGCAAGGTTCATGTACCGGAACATGTGGCAGTATCACTTCTTACAGCAGTTTTAAAAGAGGCGGTAGATTCTCATGTTTAATTATAATGACTACAAAGTTTTCTTAGCTTGTGGCACGACTGACATG
>CALGWE010000738.1:0-8593 GCA_937935915.1 uncultured Clostridia bacterium | reverse complement strand
TAATGTAGGGACAAAAGAGGTGGGGAAATGCCAATTTACCGCTGAAAATGGCGTGGGCGTTATAACCTTTAATGAAGTATTAAAAGCTTATAAAAGTGCAAAATTAGGATTGGCAATAGGGGTAAATATAGGTGCCAAGAAAATACCAGGAGAAGAAGGCATAAGGCGCATTGTTTTCAAGGTAGGAGATATAGAAAAAGGTTTAGATGTACATTTTACAGGTGAGATCGTGCCAATAGAAGAAATAGGAACGCCACCTAAACTTACTAAAACACATGAAGAGGTGGATGAAGCACAAGGCAAGATTAAGTGGCACATTCATGTAGAAGCTGGTAGTAAAGATTTGAAGGATATTGTACTTAAAGATACTTATTCTAATGGGCAATTAGAACTTGATGCTATTGAAAAGGATGGCGTAAGTTATACTAACTATGACGTTAAGACAAAAGGCGCCAATGATAGCATTAGTATTTATATTCCGGAGCTTCCAGCTGGAAAAACATGCGAATTTTGTGTGACAACACATATTAAAAAAGATATATATAGGGAAGGACAAAAAGTTGTCATCATTAAAAATACAGCTTCATTACAAGACAATAAAGAGGAGAATTTAGGTGTGCCCGATGCATCAGATAAAGTGAAGATTAAAGTAGCATGGATTACAAAGTCAGGTAGGTACCGTGAAGAAAATAAAAATGGCATGCTTGTTAAGAAGATTGATTGGAAGATTATTATTAATAGTAATAAACAAGATATAAGCGGTTATGTGTTAAAAGACTATTTGCCTAAAGGGGTAGCATTAGATAAAGAGAGTATTAAGATTAATGGACAGCGCATTGAGGAAACAAGTGCACTAGGTCGTGTAGAGTATTTCACTAACAGTGGCAGCAAAACTTATGTTTTAGAAGGAGCAACTAAGGAATTTGAATATGAGGGTGGTATGAAGTATGTCTTTCATAAGTCACTTACACCAGATCAGGCACACCAAACTTATACAATAACTTACACAACAACTATTTTAGATAGTGCCCAAGAGAGTATTGATAAGGGAGAATATTATAATCTAGCAGGAATAGGTGAGAGTGAAGGCATATTTGAAGAGAATAAGGGTGGCGTATTCTATGACTATAAAGGAGTAGGCATTACAATTAGCGATATTATTAAGAAGGCCACAAACTATAACAAGAAGAAACATGAAATTACTTGGGAAGTAGGGGTAAATCGTCATAATAATGAAGTTAAAGAACTGGAGATAATAGATACCCTGCCAGAAGGTTTGGAAATGAAACCTAATACAATCAGAGTGAATGGCAAACAAATTAAAAATCAAGGTGAGACCGTTTCCGCTGATGGAGATATAGTTGTCACATATGTGTATGACACAGCAGCTAGAGTATTGAAGTGTAAAATATATAGCCTCTCAGGAAAAACATTTAATCAGTACTATAAATTAGATTTTAAGACTGAGGTCATAGAAAAAGAAGTATATGCTAACAACTTCCAAGAAGGAAAAGAGTATATCAATCATGCAAGCGTAATCTATACTTATAAAAATGATGAACAAGTAAAATCACCAGATATTGAAGCTAAGGTTAGGGTTAAGGGACTTATTTTAACGAAACATCCGGGAAATTATAATAGTCAGACTGGAGAAATGACTTGGCTTATCGTAGTGAATCATCAAGGAATAGAAATAAAAGATGCTGTTATAACAGATACATTAGATGCACAGCAGCAGTATGTAGAAGGATCTATAAAAGTATTGGAAGGCGACTGGGCTACCAAAGACTCAAAGGTTATAGAGGAAGCTAAAAATATAATGCCTGAATTAGTACCTGAAGTAAAAGAAGATGGTGAAGCTATTATTTGTAAACTAGGTGATATTGATAAAACCTACACGATTGTTCTAAAAACTAAGATTACTAAAGATGCTGTATTCAAACCAGATCAAAAAGTTGTACTTCGCAATCAAGTCAACATAAGCAGTCCTTCAATATTTAAAGATATAAAGCCTGTTACTGGGGAGAAAGAGCTTAATAATAGCTTTATACTAAAGGCAGGCATCCAGGTGGAAAAAGATAAACCACTTAGTTGGTATCTACTGGTGAATCCAAATCAAGTACCACTTAAGGAGACTGTTGTAACAGATTGTTTAAGTCCAGGTTTGAAATTAAAGATGGATAGTATAGCAATATATAAAGTAATAGGACTTACTGAAGAGGTCACAGGACTTAAAATAAATGATATTGAAAAGATTAATAAGACAGAAGTCAAGCTAGATGAAGCTCAGATTAATTATAATCAAGAGACAAATACTATAAACTTTGCATTAGGTGATATAACTGACTGTTATTTAATTGCCTTTGAAACGACTGTAACAGATATCAAGCCGTCAAAGCAATATACGAATAAAGCTTATATTGAAGGAGTTAAAGAAGAAAGGTGGCAAACAGGCTCTGAAGAAATTGAAGTTAAAACACAGTTTTCAAGAAGCTGGGGAAGTGTAGAACTGCCAAAAGGTACTATTGAGATTATCAAAATAGATGCCCAGAGTCATCAGCCACTAAAGGGGGCAGAATTTAAATTAAGTGATGGTGTAAGCACTATTATTGCCATAACAAATGAAGAAGGGAAAGCTCTATTTGATGATTTAACTTTAGATAAGACGTATAAAGTATATGAAAGTAAAGCACCAGAAGGGTATAAGTTGGAAAGTGAGGAGCATCTCATTACTGTAAAGAGTAGTGAAACGATTAAGCTAGAATTAACAAACAAGAAAGATGCTCCAGGTCCAAGCCCAAGTCCAAAGCCAGGATCAAGTCCAACTCCAAGTCCAAAACCAAGCCCAAGTCCAAAACCAAGCCCAGGTCCAAAACCAAGTCCAAGCCCAAGTTTCAAGCCAGAATCAAGTCCGAGTCCAACGACGAGCCCAAATATTACGCCAGTGTCAAGTGCTGTATCAGATCAACAAGAGGAAACCCCAGAAGTAAATCAGTCCAGTGAAGATAAAGAAGAGACTAAACAACCAACTAATGTAGAGGCTTATGCAGAGACAGCTCCAGAGGCCAATGTTGAGGCCTATTTAGATGAGAAAGAAGCACTGCCTAAGACAGGAAGCAATGCTCAAGTACAGATGACAATGTTACTAGGATGTGCCTTTATCATGTTATGCTCTGGTATAGATTATGCTAGACGAAATAAAAAGTAATTAGAAACAGGTGTAGAAGGTGATTATTAATCGGTGGAAGATAGATTAATAATTACCTTTTGCTTTGTGTAAAATTCTGAAAATAAAAACAATACCTGTTGACTGGCAATATTATACGCCGTATAATATAAGCAATTAAATAATATTACATCAGAGCAAACTTCTAAATAGACTATGCATAATAATATTACAAGGCTGGAGGCGATTATATGGCATTTCAAATAGGAGGAAGTTTATTGGAAGCCTGTGTATTGGCTATCTTAAAGGGAGGAGCTACATATGGTTATAAACTGACTCAAGAAGTAAGAGAGGCAATAGAAGTTTCAGAGTCCACATTATATCCAGTACTTAGAAGGTTACAAAAAGAAGGTTATTTAGAGACATTTGATAAGCCATATCAAGGGAGGAATAGAAGGTATTATCGTATTACACCTATAGGAGAAGCGAGAGTAAGCGAGGAGATTGCAGAATGGAAAACATATAAAGAGAGAGTAGACCATGTATTAGTAGGAGGTAATAAGGATGAATAAGTGGGAGTTTTTACAGATATTACGTGAAAGTCTTACGCAGATGCCAGAGGAAGAAGTGAATGCAGCTATTAGATACTACGAGGAGTACTTTGATGAAGCGGGAGAAGAAAATGAAGCACGCGTTCTTCAAGGACTAGGTTCACCAGAGCAAGTAGCTAAACAGATTTTAGCAGAAGGTGGCATTAAAGATAATATCAAAGAATATCGCAAAAATAATAATAAAGGAGGTAATCAAAATACAGTGTGGATTGCTATTATTTTAGTTTTAAGTATGTGTGTGATAGGGGCAGCTTTTAAGAAATATAGTAGCAATAAAATAGGTATTAATAAGACACAAAATGGTGCTCAGACACAAGTAAATCATTCTGATACAAAGACAATAAATGGCAAGTACATTGATGTTAACACTGCATTAGAAGCATTTGATAGAATTGATGTAGAAGTAGATATGATGGATGTAGAAATTAGAACTGGTAAAGAGTATAAGATAGAACTTCATTATAATTCAGCATGCAAAATGGATTATGCCGTTAATAATAAAGTATTAAAGTGTATACAAAAAAATAATGAGCAGCTTAAAAACTCTAAGAATAAGATGACAATCTATGTACCAGAAGGTACAACAGTTAATGATATTGTCATTAATTCAGGTATGGGTAGAAATAGATTAACGAATATTGCAGCTACAGATGTAACTGTATCAAGTGGTATGGGGGATATGGATGCAATAGACGTTAAGTTAGGTGAGATTAAAGCAGAGTTAGGTATGGGGAATATTGATATTGAAGGTAGTATTGCAGGAAATATTGATTTAGATGATGGTATGGGAAATATGAAATTAGATCTAACTGGTAAACGAACAGATTATAATTATGATCTTGATAGTGGATTAGGGAAGATAGAAGTTGATGGTGTAAAAGCAGGCAATATAGAAGAATATAAAGAAGATAATAATGCTGAATCTGAAATTAAAGCAGATAATGGCATGGGTAATATTAAGATTACATTTAAATAGACTAAAGCTGATTTTATGAGGGCTATAGGTATTTTAGACTTCTCTTTTTAAAATGTATATTGTATACTTAAAATATCATATTTTAAGAAGCGTGATCAGTACAATAGTATACTTGAATGAGTAAGAGGAGGATGCCATGCCTATAGTAGAGACAAATTATAGTTTACAAGAATTAGAGCAAATGACAGATGAAGATTTGATAGATGCATATAGATTAAATGATAAACAAGCCATCGAGGTTTTAGTACAACGTTATAAACAATTGGTACGTCATAAAATAAAAACAACATATTGTATAGGGGCAGATAAAGAAGATTTAATACAAGAAGGTATGATAGGTTTATTTAAGGCCATTAATGATTATAATCCAGAAAGAGAAGCAAGCTTTAAATCTTTTGCTACTTTATGTGTTACAAGACAATTAAGTACTGCTTTTAAGACTGTTACAAGACAAAAGCATATGCCACTTAATACAAGTATTTCCCTGAATTTACCTGTTAAACCAGGAGAAGAGGAAGATGAAGGCGTAACACTGATGGATGTCTTAAAAAGTAAAGAAGAGTATTCACCAGAAGATGAAGTCATTCATCAAGAAGATTTGCAGGTACTTAATGAATATATTTCAAAGGTTTTAAGCGAGATGGAACTAAAAGTACTTAAGCTTTATATTAGCGGGAAAAACTATCATGAAATAGCGAAACAAATGGATAAAACCCCTAAAGCCATTGACAATGCACTGCAACGAATCAAAAAAAAGCTGGAAAGTGTTAGCAAGTAGAAGGCTGGGTAGTGGTGGTTTAGAGCTGCTCCTTCCGTAATTTATGATAGCCTAAGCGAAGCTAATCAAAGTAACGGTCAGAACTCGTTCACTACGTTCACTCAAACAGCTGACCTAAAACCACTTTGCTTATCTTCACTAAGGCTATCAATAAATTACTCCACAGGCAGACTCTAAACCACCACTACCCAGCTTTACATTCAAACACTTACGGGAGAGAAGAGAGAAGTGAATGTATTGTGCTTGATAATAGAAATGATGAGTCTACTTATATACGGAAGGCAATATAGTAACTAAGTGGTAGTTGAGAGTTTTAGTTGCTACTAGCTACACCTTTCGTAATTTGTGGCGCTCGCCTTATCGCGTTGTGCTAAGTTCGAGTGTGAAAGAAACGGCGAAAAACTTGCTCCGTTTCACTTCGCTTCGGACACTTCGCCTAAAACCTCTTTCACACTCTTCACTAAGCACATCAATAAATTACTCCAGAGGTAGACTAGTATCAACTAGAACTCCCTCTTCTACTTAGATCCCCAGTTTGACTATTTGGCAAACACTTGGGGGAGAAAAGAGAGAAGTGAATGTATTGTGCTTGATAATAGGAGTAATGAGTGATAAAGTTTATGGATAATAAAAGAGGTGTTGCAATGGAGTTGCAACACCTTTTTGGGTTGTTTTGAATATTAATTATAGCAGCGTGGTAATACGTCTTCGATGTTGTTGATACGGTTTAAGTTAAAGTATACAATTTTGTGTGTGCATGGGTTAACAGTTTTAATGAAGTATTTACCTATGCTAACGATTACAACACACATTTTGCAGCTTCGGGTGTAGATGATAACTCTTTGATTTGTAAGTCTGCAAGCAACTTCTCTAAGACTTTCTACACAATTATAGTCATTATTATTGATATTTGGGCAAGAGATGCCAGCGCGTCCACCAGTATCACATTCATCAAAGTCATTATCAAAGTTATTATTAAAGTTATTACCATTGCATTTACATTTATTGCAGCTACATGTGCGGCAATCGCAGCAGTTACGGCGTTCGCAGCAATCATTATCAAAAGAACGTGTTAAGAACGTTCCATTATTTTTACAACAACTCATATTAAGTCCTCCTTATTTGAAATGAAATATTGTGCTAAGAGAAATTAGCATTGAGGTAAGCATTCTTCAATATAGTCAATACGATCAAAATTAAAGTATCTAATGTTTCCACAGCCAAGTTCGATAGCTCTTAAATAGTAAGGGCAAACTTGAACAACGATAACGCAATAACAACAGCCATCAGAATGAATAATTGTTTTTTGATTTACGAGACAAGCTAAGTCATGTTGATATCCCATATAAATACCTCCTAAAGTTATAAATGCACTAATACATATAGAGAAGCGGGTAACCCGCGTTGTTTTCTCTTAGTATAAGGTATGAAAACTTTGGAATATATGTTACAAAGAAGGATAAAAAAATACATAATAACTGTTTTTGTAAAATTTAATATTATGAATTTTGTTTAATAATATTTTGCAATTTACTATTAAAATGTTATAATCTCTATATATCATAACGAGGAAGCTGAAAAACTAAGCTTTTCCTTAAATATAAAAAAGGGTAATTAGAAGGGAGATTTACATGTTTTATACTAGTACACGCAAACAACTCGAAGAAATTACAGCAACAAAAGCAATTTTACAAGGTATTTCAGAAGATGGGGGATTATTCGTTCCTAAAGCTTTACCAAAAATGGATTTTAAATTAGAAGAAATGCTTGATTGGAATTATCAAGAAATCGCATATCGTGTCATTAGATTGTTCTTTGAAGATATGAAAGAAGAAGATCTTAGATACTGCACAACACATGCTTATGATGCAAAATTCGATAGCGATGAAATCGTACCACTTGCTTCTACAAAGCATGCAAATTTCTTAGAACTTTTCCACGGTCCAACAATTGCATTCAAAGATATGGCACTTTCAATCTTACCTTACTTCATGTTAGTAAGTAAAAAATACAATAATGAAAAAGACGATATCGTTATTTTAACAGCTACATCAGGGGATACAGGAAAAGCTGCACTTGAAGGATTTAGTGGTGTAGAAGGTACAAAAATCATTGTATTCTTCCCAGAAGATGGTGTAAGTGATATCCAAAAACAACAAATGGTAACTACTGTAGGGGATAACACATTTGTTGTAGGTGTAAAAGGAAACTTCGATGACTGTCAAACAGGCGTAAAAGAGATCTTTGGAGATGTAGATTTCAAAAAAGAACTTGCAGACAAAAATTATAAATTCTCTTCTGCAAACTCTATTAATATCGGAAGACTTGTACCACAAGTAGCTTATTACTTTGCAGCTTACGCTAAAATGGTTAAAGCAGGCAAATTAGAACTTGGCAAAGAAATGAACGTTGTTGTACCAACAGGTAACTTCGGAAATATCTTAGCAGCATACTATGCTAAAAACATGGGACTTCCTATTAAAAAATTAGTATGTGCTTCTAATACCAATAAAGTATTATTTGATTTCTTAGAAACAGGAACATACGATAGAAATCGTGAATTCCATTTAACAAGTTCACCATCTATGGATATTTTAATTTCTAGTAACCTTGAACGTTTACTTTACCATGTAAGTGGAGAAAATACAGAAAAAGTATGTGAACTTATGAATGCGCTTAAAGAAAAAGGTGTGTATAGTGTAACAGATGAAATGCGCAAAAATATGGCAGACTTCTACGGTGGATATGCAGATGATGCGATGACTAAAGAAGTAATCAAAAAAGTATACGATGAAGAAGGATATCTCATGGATACACATACAGCAGTAGCTTACAGTGTATATGAAAAATATGTAGCAGATACAAAAGATGAAACACCTACAGTGATTGTATCTACAGCTAGCCCATACAAATTCACAAGCAGTGTTATGACAGCTGTTTCAGATCAATATGAAGGAATTGATGACTTCACATTATTAGAAGAAATGAAAAAACTTGAAAATGGGTATATGCCAAAAGCAATGGATGGTATTGCAACTCGCGAAATCAAACATAAAAATGTT
>CALGWE010000737.1:0-2118 GCA_937935915.1 uncultured Clostridia bacterium | reverse complement strand
ATTTCAGCTTCTTCTAGTTCAGTAGATGCTTTCGGTCACAAACAACTTTGTGGTGCGGGTAAAGCTTTAGAAAATACTCTTAAAGATGCACTTAAATGTAAAGTACGTTCAGTTGAACTTAATGTATTACAACGTGCTGGAGGTCACATTGCATCACTTACAGATTTAAATGAATCTGTAGTAATCGGTAAAGCTGCTGCTTTAGCTGGTGCAGAAGGCGAAACAGCTAAAATGCTTTGCTACAAACGTACAAGCAATGCACCTTATGAAACAGAAATATTTAGCTACGACATTCGTCAAATTGCTAACCTTGAGAAAACTGTTCCTACAGAATGGATTTCACCAGAAGGCAATAATATTACAGAAGAACTTATGGCCTATTTAAGACCACTTATTGAAGGTGAAACAACACTTAGCTTTGCTGCTGGTGTACCTGACTTTGCAAATATTCGCCATTTACACGATAAAACTTTCTTTAATAATTTTTTAAGTAGCCTACAAGATTGATGTCTAATAGGCTACTTTTTTACATTATAAATCACTATACAAATTGTAATTAAAATTGTATAATAGTCTATAAAAATAAAAAATATATGTCATCTTCTATACATTACTTAATGATAGGACTCATTTGACGTACAAGGAGGATTTCATGCATATCGGAATTATTGGGCTTGGCCTTATTGGAGGGTCTATTGCTAAATCATTTAAAAATGTTCATGTTCAAAATAGTTATATCACTGCTTATGACTTAAATTCAGCTGATCTTAAAACAGCTTACGATACCGGAATCATTGATAATATCGCGCAAAACTGTACTTCTGATTTTGCTAACTGTAGCGTAATCTTTATTTGTACACCAGTTTCTAAAACTGCTGATATTGTTAAGGGACTATTGCCACATATTCATAACGATTGTATTTTAACAGATGTGGGGAGTACAAAGTATGATATCGTTTCACAAGTTACTAAGCTTATTGAAGATAGTGAAAAACGTGTTTACTTTGTAGGTGGACATCCTATGACAGGTTCTGAGCGTTTTGGTTATGAAGCATCTTCTGCACAACTTTTTGAAAATGCTTACTACATGCTTACACCTATGGGGGACACACCAGACTTCATCTTATTCATTTTACAAAAACTTATTGAACGTATGGGCGGATTACCTCTTGTCCTTTCTGCGACTTATCACGACTTTGCCACAGCTAACATTAGCCACTTACCACATATTGTAGCAAGCAGTCTTGTGCATCTTATTCGTGATAATGATGGGGAAAGCCGTTATCTTCACGATTTATGTGCTGGTGGTTTCAAAGATTTAACACGTATTGCTTCTTCTAACCCTAATATCTGGACAAGTATTTGTTTATCAAATAAAACTCAGATTGAACGTGTATTCAAAAGTTATCGTGATATTTTAGACCGCTTTATCGACATACTAGAAAAAGGGGACGAAGATGGGCTTTATACTTACTTTGATACAGCCCGTATTTATCGTAATACTTTTAAAGAAGGAAATAGCCAGCTTGGCAAAAGCTATGCGCTCCATGTGGATGCTAAGGATGAACCTGGTGCCATTGCTGCCATTGCTTCATTATTAAGTGCGAATCAAATTAACATTAAAAACATTGGTATTATCAGTGACCGTGAATTTGATTCAGGGGTTCTTAAAATTGTGGTAAGCTCTAAATCTGAGCTCTTACGTGCTACAGAAATTCTATCTAAACATCGTTATAACATTTATTATTAGACTATATACATAGGCCGTATTTTGGCTGATACTTGCATATATAAAGGAGGCTTTTATGATTATTGAACCAATTAATAGCTTAAAAGGTACCATTGAAGTACCTGCTGACAAATCTATTTCCCACCGTGCTGTTATGTTCGGAAGTTTAGCCCTTGGCACAACCCATATTACTAACTTTTTAATGGGAGCAGACTGCCTTTCAACTATTTCTTGCTTTAGAAAACTTGGCATTGATATTGAAATCAATGGGAGTGATGTTATCGTTCATGGGAAAGGACTTCATGGACTTACAAAAAGCGAAGAAGTTTTAGACTGTGGGAATAGTGGGACAACAGTTCGCTTAATCTCTGGTATTTTATCAGGACAAG
>CALGWE010000736.1:0-4588 GCA_937935915.1 uncultured Clostridia bacterium | reverse complement strand
GTCATGATTTTTTAGGGATAATATGTAAAGAGAGATTAAAATATTATAATTAAAAGTTTTCAATGAAAGAGATAATAAATATAAAAGGAAAAAATAAATAGATGTAATCGAAAGTATGTTTTGTTAAAATATAAAAATGTGATAGAATATTATAGTTAAAAAATTAAAGAATGGTTTTTGGAGGTTCGAAGGGACATGGAAAATAAAGTTAAGTATGATGTAACTGACTTAACGTCACTTGAAAAACTTGAACCAGTAAGAGTTAGACCTGGGATGTATATTGGGTCTACTGGAACAAAGGGATTACATCATTGCATATGGGAAATATTAGATAACTCCATTGACGAAATTTCTAATGGTTATGGAAATAAAGCAAGCGTTATTTTAAATAGAGATAAAAGTGTAACAATTATAGATAATGGTAGAGGGGTTCCAACAGGAGTACATCCAATTAAGAAAAAAACAGGGGTGGAAATGGTTTATACTGAACTTCATACTGGTGGTAAGTTTGATAATAAAAATTATAAGACATCAGGAGGACTTCATGGTGTTGGTGCAGCTGTAGTAAATGCGTTATCAGAATGGCTAGAAGTAGAAGTTCATCAAAATGGTAATATATATAGACAGAGATTTGAATATGCCTTTGATAAAGAAATAGGTAAGGATATGCCAGGTACAGCAGTTACTCCTTTAGAAATAGTAGGTAAATCAAAGGATACTGGTACAAGAGTAACTTTCAAACCATCAAAGGAAGTATTCAGTACTACAGAATTTAAGTTTGATATCATAGATGAGAGATTAAAAGAGTTATCATTCCAAAATAAGGGGATATATTTAGAGCTTATAGATAGAAGAAAAGATGAAGAAGTAAAGAAGGAATATTATTCAGAAAATGGTCTTTTAGACTTCATTAAGTATTTAAATGAAAGTAAGACACCAATTCATCAAAATCCTATTATATTTGAAGGAGAAAGAAATGTAGATAATACACAGATGTTTGGTGAAGTATGTATTCAATTTACAGATTCAACAACTGAATATATAGCAAGTTATGTAAATAACATTCCAACAACAGAAGCCGGTACACATGAAAGTGGATTTAAGACTGGGATGACAAGAGCATTTAAAGAATGGGCTAAAAAATTGGGATTGGTTAAGGAAAAAGATAAGGAATTTGAAGGTGATGATTTAAGAGAAGGTATGACTGCCATCGTTAGAATCAAGATAACAAATCCTGTCTTTGAAGGACAGACTAAGACTAAGCTAGGAAGTTCAGAAGCTTATACAATGATGAATGATTTATCTTATACAAAATTCTGTGAATGGATAGAAGATAATAAGGAAGTAGCTACAAGCCTTATAAACAATGCTTTAGCAGCAGCTCAAAGAAGAGAAAAAATCAAAAAAATCAATGAAGCAGAAAAGAAAAAAGTAGGAAAAGGAACAGCACCTCTTGCAGGAAAGATAGCTGTATGTACTTTAAAAGATAAAAGTGTAAATGAATTTATTGTGGTGGAGGGAGATTCTGCCGGAGGTTCTGCAAAACAAGCTAGAGATAGAAGATTCCAAAGCATAATGCCATCAAAAGGTAAGATTATGAATACTGAAAAGCAAAAGCTTGAAAATGTCTTAGCATCAGAAGAACTTAAGATATTTAATACTGCCATAGGTACAGGAACTTTAGATAATTATAAAGAAGAAGATTTAAAATATGACAAAATAATAATTATGAGTGATGCCGATGTTGATGGATATCATAGTGCGACACGTTGCTAGTTGAAAAGACTAGCCACTAGCTCCTAGGAGCTAGGAGAACTAACAATTTGAGAGATGTAGAATGAAGGAGTAACGTCCCGAAATGCACCCCTAATACTCCGACATGCAGGGATTTGAGTAGATAATGAACTGTGTGAAGCTCGGTGAAGTCGGCTGAGAGTACACCCTAACGTGGTATCTAAGATAGCACAGAGGAACAGCGAACCAGAGGTGGTCGAGTGTATGATAGGTCGGGGGTCCATAAAATGTCCATGGTGAGAATGTTATAATGTGTAAACAAAATAACTGGCGAACTTCCGAATGTACAGTCCTAGAAGCCCGAAGTGATAGAAATGTCACTCACACCGAAGTTGTGTGGTCTTGTGAGGAAAAGTAAGATTTGTGGTCATGAAATTCCTTATGTTGTTACAGGCAACATTACGCAAGACAGGATTAAAGGAAGCACCTAAAGACATATGTAAGGATATTAGTTGTTGGAACGTGGAAAGCCAAGAACATGGAGGAGCTACATCCTATGAAGTGTTGAGATAGAAAGGTAATACAGATTTAGGGAAACTTAAATTTGAACTATAATATTTCTTAATCTTGGTGAGAGTAGTGCCACAGTACCGTTTAAGCAGTGATAATAAGCTGTGGAGGGATAGGCACAAGTCAGATTATAACTTTAAACTTTACTACTAGAACAATCTAGTAAAACAATTTTTGAAAATTAGGTTCGAGTAAGACTAAGAGAAGCGAAAAACACCGTAAGGAGTAATAGCTAACTAATGACACATTTTGACGGAGAGAAAATAGCGAAGAAAACTTCTCTTAGGAATAATGAGTACTACAGTACTCAAGAAATCTTTGATAAGCTTTATAAAGAAAGTAAGCCTAATAAAAAGTTTAAAAACTTAATGCCATTAATAGTAAGCGAAGAAAATATAAAATTAGCTTATAGAAACGTTAGAAAGAATAAGGGTAGTAAAACAAGTGGTACAAATCACAGAGATATCCGAGATATTTCTAAAATGAGCATTGAGGAAGTCATTGAATATGTTAGAAAAAGATTGGAAAATTACAATCCACAACCTGTAAGGAGAAAGGAGATACCAAAAGAGAATGGTAAAACAAGACCTTTAGGTATACCTACAATAGAAGATAGACTAATACAACAATGCATTAAGCAAGTATTAGAACCAATAGTTGAAGCAAAATTTCACAATGATAGTTATGGTTTTAGACCAAATAGGTCTACTCATAATGCAATAGCTAAATGTTATCACTATATTAATATAGCTAAATGCAATTATGTAGTAGATATAGATATAAAAGGATTCTTTGACCATGTAAATCACGTGAAATTAATAAAGCAACTATGGAGCATAGGTATAAAAGATAAGAGAGTCTTATGTATAATAGGTAAAATGCTTCGAGCAGAAATAGAAGGTGAAGGAATTCCTAGTGAAGGTACTCCACAAGGTGGTATTCTATCTCCGTTATTAGCTAATGTAGTTTTAAATGAATTAGATTGGTGGATAGATAGTCAATGGCTAGGATTCAAAGCAAATCAAGTAACAAATTTTGGTAGAATAACAGACAGACCGTATAAAAATAACAGCAATAGATTTTTAGCTCTAAAAAGGACTAAATTAAAACCATGCTTCATAGTTAGGTATGCAGATGATTTTAAGATATTTACCAATAACTATGAAAATGCAATGAAATTATACCATGCAACAAAAGATTGGATTAAAGACAGATTAAAACTAGAAATAAGTGAAGAAAAGTCAAAAGTAGTAAACTTAAAGACTACATATTCGGAATTTCTAGGTTTTAAAATGAAAGCCAAAAGTAAAACAAAAGATGGTATAGTTAAAAGAGTTATAAAAAGTTGTATTGCTGATAAGGAAAAAGAAAGAATAAAGAAAGAAATTAGAACTAAGATATATGAGGTATGTGATGATAACACACCTATATCTATGTATAAATTAAACGCTTTAATATTAGGAACGCATAACTATTTTAGAATAGCAACTAATGTTAATCGTGACTTTAATGACATAGAAAACGAAGTTTTAAAACTAATAAGATATCGGTGGAAGAGAGTTAGCAAAAATAAAGGCGTACTAAATGAAACATTCTTAAAATTCTATGGAGATTATAAACATAGAAAAATATATTATGTACATGGAATAGGAATGTATCCGATATCAGGTATAAAATTTAAAAAGCCAACAGTTCTAAATAAAGAAACTAACAGTTTCACAGAAGAAGGTAGGGCTAAAATTCATAAAAAATTAGAATTTATCGGTAGAGATGTTCTAATGGATATTATGAATAATCCAATTCCTTATAGAAGTGTTGAATATAATGACAATAGGATTTCTTTATTCTCGGCACAATGTGGAAGATGTGCAATTACAGGTATATATTTGGAACCAGATAATATGCATTGTCATCACAAAGTACCAATAAGCAAAGGCGGGTCTGATAAATACAAAAATTTGATATTCTTGCACAAAGATATTCATATTTTAATTCATACTAATAACAGAAATACGCAAAATAGAATAATGAATCAATATAATATTGATGAAGAAATGTTAATAAAAATAAACGAGTTACGTAAATTAGTTGGAAATTATAACATTACAAAAATAAACTAAATTAACTTATAAATCGAGGGAACGCCGTATGAGCTGAAAGGTTCACGTACGGTGTGGAGTGGGGGAAAAGGCGGAGATAATTTCAAAGTCTTACCTATCACTATAGTCGTGCAGGATCCCAGGTTAACCTGAGATCGGAAGAGCGTCGTGTAGGGAAAGAGTGT
>CALGWE010000735.1:0-5167 GCA_937935915.1 uncultured Clostridia bacterium | reverse complement strand
TGCTAGATAAAGGTAAAGTATTTAGATATGGTGGAGAAGAATTTGCAGCAATATTAGAAGATAAAACGATTGAAGAAGTATATGAGATAGCAGAAAGCATTAGAAAGGACGTAGAAGCCTATCAGTGGGAAAATGATATGAAAGTAACTGTGAGTATTGGCGTTGCTCAAACAACAGATACAATCAGAGATATATTTAACATGGCAGATCAAAATTTATATACAGCTAAAAAGCAAGGGAGAAATCAAGTGATTTATGAGACGTGTTAAAAGGTATTTTTTGTATAAAGACGGTATAGGACATTAAAAATTGGAGGCTAGAGGATGCGTAGGAAGATAATAGGTGGAGTAGTAGGCATAAGCTTGGTTATTGGAAGTCTAACTACTATGTATATCAAAAGTAACCAAAATAAAATAGCACATTTGATGGAGGTAGTAGTAGGCATTCAGGAAGCTACCAAAGAGGATGAAACTTATATTACGAAGCTACTTCAAAAAGAAGAGGAGCAATTAACTTCGGATGAAAGGTTTATAGTAGGTTATAAATACTATAATGATCAGGATTTAGAGAAAGCACAACACTATTTAGAGACGGCTAGAACAAATAAAAATAGTATAGCCAAAATATATAGTACAGTGGCACTTGTATCTACTGCCATGGCAGAAGGAGATGGAGAGAAGTGTATCACATTGACGAAAGAAATGTTAGAAAGTATTGGTCCAGAGGATTACACAGAGAGTACTTATAATACCATTATGACTGCTGCACAAATGGCCCTTAATTCAGAAGAAGGAAGAAGGATGGTTCAAGAGCAGTTTAAAGAAGTGCTGGAATACTCGGATAAAATGGAGAGACGTGTTGCATTAAGTTTAAGAAGTAATTTAGGTGTAATGTATTTTACAAATGGTAATTACGCCAAAGGGATTGAAGAATGTTTACAGGTTATTGCAGAAAGCGAAGGGACTGAACATGCCTATTATAGTGCAAAAGCTTATATTGATATGGGTGTAACCTATGGCATGTTAGGAGATGGTAAAGCGTGTCGTAAATATATTGAAAAGGGGATGAATATACCTTTGGATGATGCATATGATGAGGCGAGTATCAAAACATATGGCGCCATTAACTTGTATGACTCAATTTTATATGAAGAAAGTTATGAGGAAATACAAGATGTACAAGCATTATTTACGAAGTATAGTCAGTCGCTTCCAGAGGATACCCGTGAAGTATTATCCATTATGAATGATCTTCCTAATGCAAGACTGGCTTTAAAGACTGGAAAGATAGAAGAAGCTAAAAAGCTGATTTCAAGCATTGGCAAAAGACTAGAGACAACACAAACAGAGGATTATATTGGGATAGAGACAACTTATGCATTAGCTAGGGCAGAATTATACTACCAAGAAGGACAAATAGAAGAAGCTATAGACTATTACATGGAAGCATTAGCTATAGAAGATATACAGTTTAGAAAAAGTGTATTAGAAGGACTGGTAGAGGTACTTAATGCAACAGGTCAATATGAAGCAGCTAATGTATATGAACGTGAATTACAACAGTGGTATGAAAATGAATCACGTGCAGTCCATAAGGATTATTCTGATTATGCCTTATATAAGTATGAAAATGAACGTAAGCTAAGAGAAAAGGCCAAAAAACTTATGATAGAAAATATAACGATAGCAATTGTAAGTGCTATCGTAGTATGTATTGTGCTTAGCATGAGCTTAACATACCTTCAACTTAGACGTATTAACAAATCAGATAGTTTAACGAGAATCTATAATAGAAATTACTTTGAGAAGTATTATAGTGAAATGCTTACAGGAACCAAACCATTTTCAGTGGTCATATTTGATATTGATCATTTTAAAGCTATCAATGATACATATGGACATGTAGTAGGAGATAAAGTCATCCGTAAAGTGGTAGAGTTATGTCAGAAAGTAGTCTCTAAAAGAGGCGTGCTATTTAGATATGGTGGGGAAGAATTTGTACTACTTATCGAAGAAACTGATAAAGAAAAGCTTATAGCCCTTGCAGAAAGTATGAGACAGGCTGTAGCCTCATATGAATGGGGGAAAAGGCAAATTACAATCAGTATGGGTATAGCAAGCAGCGCTGCAGATACAAGAGATGTACTCCACTTGGCCGATAAAATGTTATATGAAGCAAAAATGCAAGGTAGAAATAAAGTGATTTGTAATGAATAGATAAAGGGAATATAAGATGAATATAAGCGTAAGGAATTTACTGAGAATAGGTTTAATCGTGCTTATAGCGCTTATGACTATAAGTATGCCTAATAAAACAAAACAAGTTATTAAACAGATTATTGCACAGGAAAAAGGTGAAGGTACATTAGATAATAAGCTACTAAATGAAGTAGTAGGTCAGATAGATGAAGTAAATCTTAGTACAGATGAAGCCTTTGTTTTAGGGTTTGTAAAGTATCAAGAAGGTGATGAGCAAAATGCAAAAAGATATTTGTATCAAGCTTCTAAAAGTAAAAACGAATATATACGACTTTATGCAGCGATAGATTTAATAAAAATCCTATTAACAGAAGGCGAAAAAAGTGAAGCGATAGCTTTTGTAGGGAATATGCTAGTAGACTTTTCGGGTAAAATATATAATGAGGAAAGCAGTGCAGTTGTAGATTTAATACAAGATATCGTTTATGTAGAAGAAGGGAATAAAACATTAATTGAGAGTTTAGAGCAGGTATTAGAAGAAACTAGTGGATTAACATTAGAGACTAAATGTGACATTAAAATTAAAATTGGTATACTATATGTTTATAATGGCAACTATGCAAGAGGGATGGAAAAGTTCTTAGAAGTCATGGCAGCTGCTGAAAATATGACCAATAAATTTTATGGTGCCAAAGCTCAGGTTAGTTTAGGGGCCACCTATGGTTTATTAGGGGATTATGAGGAAGCTAAATATCATTTTAGATATGCATTAGATATACCAATTACAAATCCAGAGGATAGTGCGTATATTAAAACATATGCTGCAATTAATCTATATGAAAATATGTTATATGAAGCAGATTATAATGACGTAGAGGAAATTCAACAAGCCGTTTTAAAATATACACAGTATTTACCGAAAGAATTGTATGAGTCCATTATGGCTATGGGAGAGATTTCAAGGTGTAATTATTATCTTAAATTACAAGAGGTAGAACGTGCAGAGGAGATTTTAAATAACATTGAAATTAATATTAAGGGTATAGAGAAAGACACTTATTTAAGCATACATACAAATTATTTATTAGCTAAAGCTGAGCTGATGTATTTAAAAGGTGATTTACAAGAAAGTATTCATATATATAAAACGTTAGTTGAAGAAAATAATAAGCAGTTTATGAAATACATTTTAAATCGCTTAGTCAATATATTAGATGAACAAGGGGATTATGAAGAAGCGAATAAATACGAAATAAAATTACGCCAGTTCTATGATCAGGAAGCCATTGTCGTGAATATGGATTATTCAGATTATGCACTTTATAAATATGAATATCAGAAACAGCTACTAGAAGAAGCACACCTAAAAATGAAAAGATACCTACAAATTATTATAATTGCCAGTGTGATTTGCATCATTATGAGATTAGTATGGATAAACAACAAAAGGCTCATACAAGTTAACCGCTTAGATGGTTTAGCCAATGTCTATAATAGAAGATACTTTGAAGAGTATTACAGAAAGTTACAAGGGCAAACGCATCCATTTGCAATGATTATATTTGATATTGATTATTTCAAATCCATCAATGATGTATATGGACATTTAGTGGGTGATCAAGTAATTAAAGGCGTAGTAAACTTAAGTAAAGAGGTAATAGGTAAAAGCGGAAAGCTTTTTAGATATGGCGGCGAAGAATTTGTAGCCATTATAGAAAATAAGCCTATAGAAGAAGTAAGAGATATAGCAGAAAACATTAGACAGTGTATAGAAGCACATGCTTGGGAAAATGAAATGAAGGTAACAGTAAGCCTAGGCGTGAAAGAATCAACTAGTGAAATGAGAGATATCTTAGATAGCGCCGATCAAAACCTCTACATAGCCAAAGAACAAGGGAGAAATAGGGTTATCTAAATGGCTAGTGAGAGTAGTCGCACTACTAACTACACCTTCCATAATTTGTGATACTCTAAACTTGATAAGTAAAGAAACGGCGTGAACTCACTACGCTTCGCTGCGTTCAGACAGCACGCCTAAAACCTCTTTACTTATCTTCGTTAAGAGTATCATCAAATTATTACAGAGGTAGATTAGTAGTTGCGACTACTCTCACTTCTATTTAGAATAACTTGTGGGAGAGAAAGAAAAAAGTTAATTGGTTCATATTGATATAACTATAGGGAATGTTTAGCTATAAAATGAGGTTTCATTATAAAATGAGGCATTAGAATAAATGACTGGCGAGAGTAGTCGCATTACTAACTATACCTTCCTGATTTGTGCTAGTCTAAGCTCGAGAAGTAAGGAAACAGAGTGAACTCACTACGCTACGCAATGCTCGGTTCATCGCGTTGTTCAGACAGCACTCTTAAAACCTCTTTACTTCTCTTCGCTAAGACTAGCATCAAATCACTTCAGAGGTAGATTAATAGTTGCGCCTACTCTCGCTTCTGTTTAGATAATCGCGTCTTCTTATTTTGGGAGGATTGTGGTAAAATGGGCATGATATGTGCTTTTTAGGAAGGACAGGATAATAGGTAGGAGAGTGTAAAAATGAAGGATTTAACAAAAGGGAGTCCTAGTAAACTTATTGTGCAGTTTGCAATTCCTATTTTGATTGGGAATTTATTTCAGCTGTTTTATAGTTTAGTAGATACTCGAATTGTAGGAAGTACATTAGGTGGAAATGCATTAGCAGCTGTTGGGGCTACCAGTACTTTAAATAATTTAATTATAGGCTTTTTAATAGGTCTTACCAATGGATTTGCAATTATTGTGGCTCATAGATTTGGGGCTAAGCAACATGAGAGTATGCGTAAGGCTATAGCGGGAACTTTAAAATTAGGAATTTTAATTGCTTGTATTTTAACTGTTGTAAGTGTAACCTTTTTAACCACTATTTTAAGATGGCTCAATATGCCAGAAGAACTTATGGCAGCGGGGAGTTTATACATACGTATTATATTAC